>NZ_JBHWJJ010000127.1:0-24990 GCF_042732005.1 Streptomyces sp. NPDC059851
CGCCCCCCCCGTGTGGCGGAGCGGCCCGCCGGCCCGGCCCGGTGCTACTTGGGCGCCACCCAGACCTGCCGCTTGTCGGTGCTGGCCGCCCACAGTTGGACCGGAGTGCCGTTGGCGGTCGAGCCGCCCTTCACGTCGAGCACCTTGCCCGTTCCGGCGTTCACGATCTGGCCCTTGGCGTTGACCGACCAGCGCTGGGCTGCCGAGCCGTTGCAGTCCCAAAGCTGGATCTTGTTGCCGTTGGTGTTGGCGTTGCGGGAGTTGTCCAGGCACTTGCCCAGTGCCCGGAACGTGCCGTCCTTGGAGAGGATCCAGGACTGCGCCCCCGTGCCGTTGCAGGCGTAGAGCTGGATCTGGGTGCCGTTGTCGGACTTGCCGCCCTTGGCGTCCAGGCACTTGCCGCCCAGGCCGGCCACCTTGCCCTGCGGGGGCAGCGCGGCCCCGCCGCCAGCGGCGAGCCGACGCAGACCCTGGACGTCGAACTGCTGGACGTACGTGCCGGCCCGCTTGTCCTGGTAGGCGTACGCGGGCGAGCACATGACCGGGAACTGGCCGGCGTCCGAGCCCTTGGCGCAGTCGCCCTTCTCCATGCTGCGGTTCGCGTGGGCGAGACCCAGGGTGTGTCCGAGCTCGTGGCTGATGTGGTTCTTCATGTACGTCTCGCCCATGGAGGCGGTCGGCCTGCCCTGCGGGGTGAAGAACGCGTCGTCGATGTAGGCGTGTCCGCTGGTCACGGTGTCCGGCACGGAGGAGTTGGTGAAGCCGCAGCTTAGGTTCGGCGTCCCGGAGCCGTCCCGGACGACGGTCCACCCCGTGCTGCCCATGGTGCCCTCGCCGGCGGGAGGCTTGCACGGGTGGTGCAGCACCCCCATGACCACCTCGCCCTTGGGCCTGGCGTAGTCCCAGCCCACCGGCCGTGTGTCGACGGTGACGGGAAGGTTCGTGATGCGCTGGAGGTCCGCGGCCGTGGCCTTCGCGTAGGGGCCCAGCCAGTCCGCGGACTTCTGGTCGTAGAACTTGATCGTGTATCCGGTCGGGAGCCACTTGGTCGCCTGGTGGATCTTCCACCCCTCGCCCTGGGGCGGACGGGCAGCGGCGGCCGAGGCCGCCCGTGCCGCCGGGGACTGCGGGCTCCCGGCGTCGAGCGCCATGACGCCGTTCTTGAAGGCGGTGTGGTCACTCGTGGAGGCGGCGGTGTCCTCGGCATGGGCGTCCGGCGCTTGCCCGACCGCCGGTGTGCCCGGAGTGGCGGAGGCCGTCGGCCCGCTGCCGGTGTCCTCGGTGCCGAAGGCGCTGTACGACATCTGCAGTCCGCCCACGATCGCCGCGGCGGTGCACACCGCGACCACCGATGCCCGTTTTCTGGATATGAATCCCACGTCCCCGTTGCCTTTCATCGTGGTTCGCCCCGGACCCGGGTGCGGAAGCACACACGGGCCCAGAATCGAACACATGATAGGGGAGGTATCTCAAACTCCCCGCCGGGCACGGGAGTTGAGTTCTGCAACCCTTGCGGTCCTGCCAAGTGGACGACGGGGGGCCCGCGGCCGACGCCCCGCGGCCGACGCCCCGCCCCGAGCGCACCGCCGTGTGGGTGTGCGCCGCGAGGCTGTTCGGACCAGCCGGAACGGTTCGGCGGGTGAGGTCCCCGGGGCGGTGCCGGGCCCGCGCCGTGGCTCCCGGGACCCTCGCAGTGTGCCATCCACTCACCCCGGCGGCGGCGGTGCGCACCGCCCGTCCACGTCCGGCCACTGCCACTGCGCCGTCCTTCCCCCCTACGTCCTGGAGAACCTCGCCGAGGCGGACGACCCCCGGATCCGGGAATCCGCGGAGAAGACGCTGGAGGTGGACGCCCGACTGCGCGAGTTCCGGGCTGCCGCACCGAGGGAGGTGACGCGCGCCCCCGTCACCGCGGGTGTCCTGGAGCGGACGGTCTTCGACAGCCACGAGACCCGCGAACTCCCCGGTGACGTCATCCGGACCGAGGGATCCGATCCCGTGGTCGACGGCACGGTCAACCGCGCCTACGACGGCCTCGGCCTCACGTTCACCTTCTTCGAGGAGGTCTACGGCCGCCACTCGATCGACGACCGGAACCTTCCGCTCGACGCGACCGTCCACTACCGCCGGAAGTACAACAACGCCATCTGGAACGGCCGCCAGATGGTCTTCGGTGACGGCGACGGCCTGGTCTTCAACGACTTCACCATCGCCCATGACATCGTCGCCCACGAAATGGCCCACGGCCTGACCCAGTACACGGCCGACCTCGTGTACGAGGACCAGTCCGGCGCGCTCAACGAGTCGGTGTCGGACGTCTTCGGCAGCCTCGTCAAGCAGTACGCCCGCCGCCAGACCGCGGAGGAGGCCGACTGGCTGATCGGCGCCGGACTGTTCACACCGACGGTGCGCGGCCAGGCGCTGCGCTCGATGAAGGCGCCGGGCACCGCGTACGACGACCGCCTGCTCGGCGGCAAGGACCCCCAGCCTGACAGCATGGACCGCTACGTCGAGACGCACCTCGACAACGGCGGCGTCCACATCAACTCCGGTATCCCGAACCATGCGTTCTACCTGGTCGCGAACCAGATCGGCGGCTTCGCCTGGGAGCGGGCCGGCCAGATCTGGTACGACGCCCTCACCTCCGGCGAGCTGACCCCGCGCGCCGACTTCAGGGGCTTCGCCCGGGCGACCGTCACGGCGACGGAGCGGCGCTACGGGCGGGGGACGGAGTACGAGGCGGTCATCAAGGCGTGGGCGCACGTGGGCGTCAACGGGAACGGCAATGGCTGAGGAGTCGGCCCCGCCCCGCAGCACGGCCGCCCCCCGGACCCGTCGCACCGGTGGCATGCGCATCGAGGTGACCCGGACCGGGGGCATCGCCGGAATCACGCGTCGGGCCGTACTGGAGACGACCGGCCGGCCCGACGCGGCCGAACTCGAACGCCTTGCCCGCCAGGTCCTCGCCGAAGCGGGACCGGGAACCCCGCCCGGGGTCCCCGACGGCTACCAGTACACCGTGACCGTGGACGGCCGCACGGTGGAATTCGCCGATCCGGACACCAGCGACGCCCTGGAAGAGCTGGTCGGGCGCGTACTCAAGGAGGGAGCACGGTGACCGGGCCACCCGAGGCCAAGGCCGCGGAAATCAAGATCAGCTTCGCCGGCGAGGAGGTCGCCGCAGCCCTCGACGCCCTCGGCCTCGACCGCTCCGACGGGCGGCGCCGGTCCATCCACTTCTGGGACCGCCCGCAGCTGGTGGCGGACGGCGCAGCCGTCAAGCTTCCGCTCCTGGACGACCACGGAGCGATCCTGCGCCTGCGCCGCGACGACACCGACCGCGGCTCCCGTCCCGAAGCCGACATGACCGTCAAGCTGCGCCCCTGCCCCGCCCTGCCGCCCCCGTGGCACGAGGACCGCGAGGGCGACGACTGGGAGTTCACGGTCGAGGAGGACCGCTCCGGACCGGCCTTCACCCCCGTGCTGGCGGCCGCGCTCCAAGCCGAGCGGGACGTCGCGGCGGCGCGGGACGCGGAGCGCTCCGGCACGCTGGACGGCGTGCTCATCGACCGGCACCGCGAACTGCTCGGTGCCGTCGGCCTGAGAGGGGATGGCCTCGGGGGCCTCACGGCGCTGGGGCCGGTGCACGCCCTCAAGTGGAAGCAGGACTGGGACGGGTTGCCCCGCGCCGTCGCGATCGAGGAGTGGACCACCGGCACCGGCACCGGCACCGGCACCGGACACGGCCTGCGCTTCCTGGAGGTCTCGGTGCGTACGGACCTGTCCGACGCGGCGGAGGCCGGCCGGCTGCTCGGCGACGCCCTGCGGGAGCGCGGCATCACCCCGCCGCAGACCGGTGGGACCAAGACCCGGGCGGTGATGACCGCCCTCGCCCGCAACCTCGCGGGGCAGTGACCGGGAGGGCCCGGCCGACGGCCCCGCTGCGTCTGGGTCCGACGGGGGATCCTGCGGGCCGGGCACGCGCGGGTACCGGCTCGCGCGGGCCGGGGGTGGGAGATTGGGCCCATGCGCGGCCGAACCCCCTCCGCCCGCGGCGCCCGGCGCCCGTCCCGGTGGCGTGCCCGGTCCCAGCGGCTGATCACGGCGGCCAAGAGGCGGCAGCAGCAGGCCGAGAACCGGTTCCCGGTGATCACCCACGTGATCGAACGCCTCGTCTCGGTGAACGTCTTCGACTCCGCGACCCGGCTCGCCGCCCAGGTCTTCCTGACCGCCGTGCCGCTGCTCTTCGTCGTCGCCTCGTTCGCCCCCGAGGCCGTGCGCGAACAGCTGATCGACTCCGTGCGGACGACCTTCGGGCTGACCGGGCCGGCTGCCGCGCAGCTGCGCGACCTCCTCGGAACGACCCCCGAGGGAGAGAACGAGGACTTCCGCAGCGCGGTCGGCCTCGTCGGTGGCCTGATGGTCCTGATCTCCGCGACCGCCGTGAGCCGGGCCGCGCAGCGCCTGTGCAAACGTGCCTGGGAGATCCCGCGCACGGAGGCCCGGATCGCGGTCTGGCGCTGGGTGGCCTGGCTCGCGGCGTGGATGGTGCTGCTGGTCGTGCAGGGGCCCGTACGCCAGGGCTTCGGTGTCGGCCTGTGGCTCGGCATCCCCCTCGGCCTGGCCCTGCAGACGGCGGTCTGGTGGTGGACCCAGCACCTGCTGCTCGGTGGACGACTGGCCCCCCGGGCGCTGCTGCCCGGCGCGGTGCTCACCGCGGTCGTGGTCACCGGGCTGTCCTTCACCGCCCGCTTCTACATGCCGCACGCCCTCAACCGGGCCGTGGAGGCCTATGGTTCGACGGGCCCGGTGTTCGTGCTGCTGTCGTGGCTGATCGTGGTGTGCGTCGGGGTCACCGTGAGCATGGCCACGGGCGCCGCGATCGCCCAGGAGCCCTACCTCGCCCGGCGCCTGGGCAGTCCACCCGCCCGCTGGGCGCACCCGGGGGCGTGGCGGCAGCCCCCGCCGTGACCCCCGGGCGGGCGGGACGCCGCCGGTCACCGCCCCCGCCGGCTGCCGCCCGCCGTCCTGCCGGCAGTCGGCGGTCGGCGGTCGGCGGTCGGCCTACGATCGGCGCGGTGCGGCCGCCTCGGTGTCGAAGGTGTAGAACTTCCGGTGGTCCAGCATGTCGGCCGGTGTCACGTTGTTCCAGGGCCGCATCGGGCGGCGCAGGTCGACCACGTTCGGCGTGGCCGCCGTCGGCAGGTAGGTCGACTTCGGGTTGCGCCTCTGCCACTCGGCCCAGAGCATGTCGACGAAGGCGTGGTGCATCCAGAACACCGGGTCGTTGGGGGAGGCCGCGGTTTCCATGTGGCCGCCGACCCACACGTGGACCCGGTTGTGCAGGCCGGCGCCGCGCCACCCCTCCAGGTGGTTGCGGAAGCCGCCCGAGGAGCTGTTCCAGGGGGCGGTGTCGTACTCGGGCAGGGCGAGTACGGCGTTCACCTCGGCCTTGGTCGGCAGCTGGATCCCGGCCCCGCCGAGCTTGCGCCGTAGGAACGGGGACTGGTCGACGCCCCCCACGACGTTCCACTTGCGCCCGGAGTACGCGAACGGGCCGTCGAGCACCTGGAGGTCCTGCGTCCGACCGGTGCCGCCCATGAAGTCCGGGGCCCACAGCGAGGAGGCGGGGGTGCGGTCCACGGTCCAGTCCCAGTAGGGCAGGGCGACCTTCGGGTCCACCTTCTGCAGCTCCGCCTCGAAGTCCAGCAGGAAGCGCCGGTGCCAGGGCAGGAAGGAAGGGCAGCGGTGGCCGACCCGGTCACCGAAGTCGGAGTCGGTCCTGAGGAAGGCGCTGTGCGTGGCGACGAACCGGTCGTAGACGCCGGTGCGCTTGAGTTCGAGCAGCGCGCCGGTGAAGGCGCGCTTCTCGTCGGCCGTGAGCGTCGCCTGGTTCTTGCGGACGGTCACTGCGCTGCTCCCTCGGGGGCGAAGGGGGCGAGGTGGGCCCCTTGGAGGGTGCGGACGGCGGCGCGTGCGGCCGCGACGGGGTCGGGGAAGGACTCGTAGTGGTTGACGACGCTGACCCATGTGCCGTCGGCGTTGCGCATGACGTGCAGCTCTTTGCCGTCGATCTTGATCGTGGGCCAGGCGGGCAGGCCGTGGCCTTCGTGTCCGCCGCCCCCCTTGGCCAGGGAGATCTGGATGCGGCGCCCTTCGAACACCTCGTCGATGCCGTCGGCGGGTATGGAGAGGCCCGAGGCGCTCACGTCGGGCCGTGCCTTCGGATCGGGGGTCGGCGAGGGCTTGGCCGAGTCCCATGTGACGAGGGCAGCCAGTCCGACGGCGGTCGCCGCGCCGACGGCGGTGCCCAGGGCCTGTCTGCGAGTGATCTTCTTCATGGCATGAACATGTACCACGAGTCCTGTACCGGGCTGGTCACCGTCTCGTCGCAGGTCACACCGGTTCCGACGGTCATACCACCCAGGGGGTCCACAGCGGGAGCAGGAGCAGCGCGACGACCGAGCTCTTCACGACGAGCGCGGCGGCGGTGTCGACGCCGACGCCGTAGCGCTGGGCGAAGACGAACAGGTTCTGCGGCGCGGGCATCGCGGCGATCAGGACGAGCTGACTCAGCCGCGCGCCCTCCACCCCGAAGCCGTAGCGGCACACGGCGAACGTGATCAGGGGCAGGGCGACACACTTGGCGGTGATGATCCACCCCTCCTCCAGGGTGGTGCCGCGGACCTCCAACCCGGCTCCCCCGAGGTGCAGCCCGAGGGCGAACAGCGCGACCGGCGAGGCACTGTCCCCGATGAACGCGAAACTGTCGAGCACGACCCCGGGCACCGGTACCGACAGCAGGTTGAGCGCGACACCCGTGTTGCACGCCACCACCACCGGCGTCAGCAGCGAGGCCGCGACCGCCGATCCGAGCCGCCGGACCGGGCTCCCGGTGCGGTCGGGCCGCCCCAGCTCCATGACCGAGATGATGACCAGGGAGAGCACGCAGACCTGGAACAGCAGCACCGGGAAGACCGGCGCCGCGTCCCCGAACAGCATGATGAACACCGGCACGGCGAAGTACGCCGTGTTGACCTGCACGGCGGCCATGATGCGCAGCGCGACCCCGCGCAGGTCCCGTACGCCCACCAGCCACGCCAGTACGCCGGTCAGCACGGCCGCGGTGCAGGCCGCGGTCGCGTACCCCGTGACGGCCCGCCAGTGGAACAGCGCCCCGAGATCGCTGCGGTAGATGTTGCCGAACAGGAAGCACGGCACGGCGAAGAGGAACGCGTAGTCCGCGAACACCTTCGAACTCTCCGCCGGAACCACCTTCCGCCGGGCGAGGACGACCCCGCACCCGAAGGCCAGCACCACCGGTGCCAGCTTCTCCAGAGCCTCCACCGCTCCCATGCACGCGCCCCCGCTCCAGCTGATCCCCCGGCGGGGGCCTGCCGACGACCGGATCGTAGGACGACCGGCGAACCGGCCGGGTGGCGGGGCCCTTCCCCCGGAGGCCGGCGTCGTCCGCGCCGCTGCCGTCACCGGGGGCGGCGCAGCAGGAACTCCTGCGCGGCCCGCGCTCCCACGTCACTGCGGCTCTGCACCGAGTGCCCGGCTCCCTCGACGACGACCAGCTCGGCCCCCGGCGTCGCCGCGGCCAACTCACGCGCCCACTGCACCGGGGTCGACAGGTCGCGGTCCCCGGCCAGTAGGAGCACCGGACCGGCCAGGCTGCGGCCGGGCGGCCGCCGACTGGGCCGGGAAGCCGGCCAGGGCAGACAGGTTCGGGGCATCCCCTGTGCACCGGCGGTCTCCCGGGGGAACGGCCACACGTCCGCCGGCCTGATCCGCCGCACCGCCCCCTCCAGCGCCCGCTCCCGCCCTTCGAGCGGCGCCGACGCGTCACCCCACGGCCATGCCCCGTCCGCACAGAGGGCAGCGGCGTGCAGTCCGGAGCTGAACTCAGCGGGGGTCGCCCGGCCCGGGCCGGAGAAGCCGGCCACGAGGGCGTCGAACCGGGCCCGGTCCCCCTTCGCGGACGCGTGCAGCGCGGCCAGGATGCCGTACCGCGGATCGTTCAGCTTCGGATCGATGATGCTGGCGGTCACGAGCAGGGTGAACACGCCGACCGCGTTCCCGTCCCGGCGCACGACCCGCGCCAGGTCCTCGGCCGGGTCGAAACCGCACCGCTGCTCCCGACAGGCGGCGCGCAGGATCCGGGCGGAGTCGCCGAGCGCGTCCTCGTACAGCACGGACGAGCCGTCGAGCGGGACGACCGAGTCCAGGACCAGCGCGCGGACCCGCCCGGGGTGGGTGAGCGCGTACTGCCCGGCGGTGAAGGTGCCGTAGGAGACCCCGTCGACGGTCCAGGACGGGACGTCGAGGGCGCGCCGCAGGTCCTCCAGGTCGGCGACGGTGTCGGCGGTCGTGTAGAAGTTCCGGGTCCCGCCCAGGGCCTCTGCGCAGGCCGTGACCGCCGGCTCCGAGGGGACGACGGTGTCGCTGCTGCCGACCTCCTTCTGCAGTGCGGGGCAGTCGAGCGCAGAACTGCCCGTTCCTCGCTGGTCGACCATCACCAGCCGGTACTCCGCGAGCACCTCGGGGAGGCGGGCGCGGATCCGCGGGACGTAGGGGACCCCCGGCTGCCCCGGGCCGCCGGTGAGGAAGAGGAGCGTGCCCCGCGGTGCGTCGGCCCGGCCGAGGACGGCCACCCTCAGGGAGAGGGCGCCGGGTTCGTGTCCGCTGCGGTCCAGCGGGACGGCCAGGTCGGCGCAGGTGACATCGGGCTGCCCGGGGCAGGGCCGGTGGCCGGTGAGGGCCGGGGCCCAGGACCTCGCGCCCGCCCCGCCCCGGTCCGCGACCGTACCGGAGGACGCCGGCGGCGGCGGGCCGGCGGCGGCCCGGCCCGGCGCGGATCCGGTGCAGGCGGCGGCGGCCAGAACGGCCGCCAAGGTCAGACAGCATCGCGCGAGCAGGGCCATGGCCATCCCCCGGATCAACGAACGGGTGCCCGGCGACGCCGTGGCACCGGCCGGTATTCCGGCCGTCGCCATCCTGCGCGCGGGACCGCGGCCGCGCGTTGAACATTCATGCGCGATCCGCGAGCAACCCCCGTACGGCACTGGGCACATGGCCCGTGTGGCTCCGGCACGTCCGGGTCAGATGCGCCTGGTCGGCGAAGCCGTACCGGTGCGCGAGGGCCCGCAGGCCGTCAGCCCCCTCCTCGATCGCGTACAGCACCCCGCGGACGCGCAGTTCGTTGCGGTACCGGGTGAGGGTCGTCCCGGTGACGGCGTGGAAGACCCGGCTCAGGTGGTGCGGGGACGCCCCGACGAGCCGGGCCAGTTCCTCCAGCGACAGACCGAGCGCCGCCGGCCCGCCGGCCAGTACGGCACACGTGTCGCGTACGAGCCTCCCGTGCGCCTGCGCGGTGGAGCGGCGGGCCGGGCGGTCGATGCTCCAGCGGCCGGTGGACGCGGCCACCGCATCGAGGAGGTGGTGGAGCCGCTCGGTCAGTTCGAAGGGTTCGGAGCCGCGTCGCGCGGCCGCCAGCAGGGCCCGGTGGTGCAGGTCGGTGGCGCCGGTGACACGGAAGGGCCGGGCGGCGGCCGGACCGTCGAAGCGGTCGGCGAAGAGCTGCTCCGGAAGCCGGATCTCCGTGGACCGGTCGCCGGTTCCGACGGGGTGCGCGACGCGCTGCTCGTCGCCGGGGCGGAGCAGGAACCCGCCGGTGGGGTCGGCGAAGAGCTCCTCGCCCTCGACCTGCCGCAGGTACGCGCCGGACCTGACGAGCACCACGGTGTGCCCGTCCGCGTATCCGGGACCGACGAACGCGGGCCGGTCCTCGCAGCACAGGATGTCGTTGACGGTGAACCCGGCGGTCCGGATCCGCTGCCGCAGCGCCCCGCGCCGCTCCCGTACCGCCTCGTTCCGGAGCAACTCCCTCACCGTGCTGTTCCCTTCACGCATCGGCGCCTCCGCGGCGGGAAGAAGGAAGAAGGCCCGACGGGTGTGTCGTCAGGCCCTGGCCCCGGCCCCCGCCTCCGCCTCCGCCTCGGCAGGGGCGCGGCGGTGACGGGGCCGGCCCCGATTGCGTCCCCGGCGTGTCCGCAGCCGGCTGACCCTCAGCCGCTCCGTCGCCTCCGGGTCAAGGCGGGCCAGTTCCACGAGCGCCGGGTGCACGTCCAGGCCGGCCGCCCGGTCGGCCCACGGGTCACGCCGGGCGTACCCGGTGCGCAGACGTTCGTGCAGGCTGAACCAGGCGATCTGCGCGACCAGCCCGACGGCGGTGACGGCGGCGGCCGCCCACTCCACCGCACCGCGGGGCGACGGGAGGCCGGCGAGAGCGGCCGCGGTGAACACCATCACCAGCGCGGCCGACCAGTTCCCGGCGCGGGCCGGCCGTCCGGCTGCCCGCGCCAGCTCCGGGACCCGGTGCTCCACGCGGGCGCGCCCGGCAGCGTGGAACTCTTCCCGGACGGTGCGGAAGCCGGTGTCCCGGAGCGTGACGTTGCCGAGGGTGGCGGGCGCCGTGCGTCGGCGCAGCGCCGCGAGCAGGGCGTCCGGCAGCGGATGACCGGCGGCCCGTGCCGGGTCGGCGCCGGCCGCGGTGAGGCTCAGGTTGCCGCGGTGATTGACGGTGACCAGCCCGTCGAGCAGCAGCCGGGCGGCGGCCGCCTGCGTGTCGTCGTCGGACCACCACCGGCCGGCGGTTGCCCGGTACGGATCCCGCATGACCTCGGCACAGTGCTCGGCCGTGACCCGGTACCACCGTTCCCGGCGCCGGTGCAGCAGGCCGAGCTGCCCGTACAGCAGGGCTGTGACGGGCACGACGGCGCAGGCGAGGGTGACGGGCTCCACGCGCCGAGCGTAGGCGTACGGCACGGGGGAGCACACCGGTTTATCCGCCGACTTCCCGCAGGTGCCGGCGTTCGCGCACCGCGATGGCGATCTACGTGTCGAGGTGACAGGCTTGGAAGTGACGTAGGTGCACCCCTCCCCCAGCTGGTACGACAGCTGACGCATGCTGGAGATGAGACCGATGCCGGTCGTCGAACCCGAGAAGTTCCACGGGATGGCGGTCGTGGGTGAGGAGACGGTCTACCTGTCCCACCTGCCCATGTTCTCCGTCGTCCACCACGCGTTCCAGGTGCTGCTCGAGGTCACCCTGGAGAACGGTTCAGGCAACGCACACAAGGTGTACGTCGAGGACCGCCGCCAGACGGGAACGGACCTCTACACGCTCGATCCCGAGGCGTTCCGGATCACGGACCTGGTCACGCCTGCGGGACAGCCCGCGCTGACCTCCTTCGAAGGGAAGCTGGTTCGGGGCCACTTCGAGAAGGACGGCGTCGAGATCGTCGACCCGGTGCGGGTCGGCGTCCGGCGCGTGGTCCACTTCCGGCGTCTGGACGAGCAGGAGGCACGGCCGCCGCAGCTCACTTACCTCGCCTTCGGGCAGGGAAGCGAGCTGTTCCTCGCCCACCGGATCGTCACCCCGCCCGACTTCGACCACCTGCTGCAGATCGGCAACATCCGGAGCGTCTCCGGTGTGTCGCTGACCGACGACCTCCTGGCGAGCGGGCCGCGGCTCGCCATTGCCGGCAGGGCGGACAGCATTCCGGACAGGTTGGGCGAGGGCCAACAGGTGGCGGCCCGCCTCCTGGACGGCGGAGCCGGCGGGCCCGGCACCATCGACCTGCGGTTCACGGTGAAACGGGAGTTTTATTTTGAGGAGGGGGAACTGGCCTTGGGCAGCGGTGGAGACCACGACCACCACTGACCGGCCGTCCACCACCTTGGAGGGGCCGTGCGACTCGACGACATCGCCCACTGCGAGATCCACCCGTCGATCGGAATCGCCCGCGTCGGCGACAGCCCCGACGACTTCTTCATCGGCCCGGAGTCGCCGGGCGTTCCGCCCCGTCCCGACGGCGGCTTCAGGGACGCCGTCGGCCGCATCAAACGGCAGGCCGCCCGGTTCCGGGTGTACGCCTACGACCGGTCCGGTGCCGTTCTCGGCGAACTGACCCCGGCCGAGGCCCGCATCACCTGGACCGTCGAGCTGGCCAATGCCAAGGGCGCCTGGTTCAGGTTCGCCGGCCGCTCCGGGCAGTCCACCTCCGACGCCCACCGCCGCAACCTGCACGTCGACCCCGCCGACACCGCCGGCCGCGCCCGCCTGGTCGTCCGGCCCGGCCCCCGCACCGTGACCGGCCCCTCCCAGGACGGCCGGGGCGCCCGGTTCGACAGCGGCACCTTCCTCGGGGCGCCCGTGCCGCTGGGCGAACTGCGCACGGACGAGGCCGGACGGCTCCTCGTCCTCGGCGGGTTCGGAACGTCCTTCTCGGTCAAGGCCGACCGTCCCGTCACCGACTACGCGAACAACGACTACTGGTGCGACGACATCTCCGACGGACCGGTCCGCGCGACCGTGGCCCTGGGACCGGACGGCCGGCAGGTACCGGTGACGCCGGCCTGGTGCCTGGTGGCGCCGACCGACTTCGCCCCGCACACGGAGAACCTGATCACGCTGTACGACGTCGCGCTGGAGACCGCCCGCGCATCGGGCATGCTGCCCACGCCGCCGGAGGTCTCCTTCACCCGCGACGTCCACCCCCTGCTGGCGCGGCCGGTGGCGTTCGCGTGGGTCAACGGGGTGGCCCGCAAGAAGCACGGCAACCGCGGCAGGAACTTCTTCGCACCCGACCGCTTCGCCCTGCTGGCCTCCCCCGGGCAGGACGGCAGGAAGGAACGGCAGTTGGTCTTCGACATGCTGCGCACCCCCGGGGCGATGGCCGGCGACCAGGCCAACGCGGGCTTCATGCCGGTCCTCTCGGCAGAAGGCCGCCTGGAGAACGGCCGGCCGCACACCTGGCTGACCCTGCTCCCCGGGCAGTACGAGCGGCTGCGGCGCTGGGCCGCGGGCGACTTCGCCGCCGATTGGACGGGCGCCGTGCCGGCCCCGGTCCCGCTGGAGGCACTGCCGGTCGCGGAGCAGCCGCACGCCCTGGTGCGGGCCGCCCTGGAACCGGCTGTCGGCGGCGGGTTCTTCCCCGGCATCGAGATGACGTTCATCGCCGCCGACACGGCCACCTGGTCCGCGCCGTTCCGGCTGCGCGGGGACCTGTCCGCCGGAGACGTCACCAAGTACATGGCCGTCCCCTGGCAGGCGGACTTCTACCTGTGCCGCAACTTCTGGTGGCCGGCCGCCCGCCCGGACGAGGTGCTTCCCGAGACGGAGCTCGACGCACTCCTGGGCGGCGCGGCCGGGGTGTTCCTGGAATGGGACCGGGGCATCGGCGACGGGGGGACCGACGGCCCCGGCATGAACGACATGGCGGCTCGCTGGAGCAGCCTCGGCTTCATCACCCCCCGGCCCGGCCCGGACGGCGGCGAGGCCCTGGTCGAGACGGAACGCACCGCCCCCGAGCCGGAGTAGGGCCGGCGGGCCGGACCGGTTCTGGGGAGCCGTACGGTGAACGGCGGGACGCCCCGCGGTGGCGACGTCCGTTGTGACGTGCTGGTCGCCGGCGGCGGCCCGGCCGGCTGCGCGGCGGCGCTGGCCCTCGTACGGGCCGGGGCGGACGTCGTCCTCGTCGCTCCCGCCGCAACGGGCCGCCCGCCGATCGGGGAGAACCTGGCCCCTACGGCGGGCCCGCTCCTGGAACGCCTGGGCGTGATCGGGCAGCTCGGTCTCGACGGGCACGCACCCTGCTACGGAGGCCGTGCCGCGTGGGGTGCCGACGGCCTCGCGGAGGTGAGCTCCGTCTTCGGGCCCTACGGCCCGGGTCGGCATCTGGACCGCGCACGGTTCGACGCCGCCCTGCTGGAGGCGGCCGAGTCCGCCGGCGCCCTCCACCGGACCGGGCGGATCCGTACGGTCGAGCGCCTGCCGGACCACTGGCGGGTCACCACCGGCGCCACCGGAACCGTCTCCGCCCGCTACGTCGTCGACGCGACGGGCAGGCCGGCCCGACTGGCCCGGCGGCTCGGCGCGACCCCCGGCCGCTCGGACCGGTTGACCGCGGTCGCCGGGCACCTGGCCGCGCCGGGCGGAGGAACGGCCGAGCCGGAGCTCACCTCGCTGGTGGAGTCCACTCCCTGGGGCTGGTGGTACACGGCGCCGCTGCCGGACGGCGGGCGGGTGCTGATGGCCGTGACGGACGCCGACCTCGTCGCCGGGACACGCCTGCACGACCCGGTCGTGTGGTGGGCCCGCGCCCGGGCCACCGGCCACGTACGGCACCGCCTCGCCCCCTGGCAGGGGCCGCCCCGGCAGTTGAGCGTGGCGGCCGCCGGCGCCTCCTGCACCCGCCCCGCCGCCGGCCCGGGCTGGGCGGCGGTCGGCGACGCGGCCACCGCCACAGACCCCCTCGCGGCGTGCGGCATCGTCATGGCCCTGGCCACCGGGATGGAGGGGGCACGGGCGATCCTGGCCGACCACGCCGGGGACGGCGGCGCACTGCCCGCCCACGCACGACGCATCACCGCCCTCCACGAGGAACACCTGCACGCACGGGCCGTGCAGTACCGGCGGGAACAGCGCTGGGACACACCGTTCTGGCACCGCCGGCACCAGGGGACCGGCTGAGCCGCCCCGTACGCACGGGCGGGAGGGGGAACGGTGGTTCGCATGCGGCGGGCGCTCGTACACTCGGTCGTCCGAACCCAGGGGAGATCATGCACACCCGTACCCTCGCCGGCCTCTGCGCCGTGCTCACCGCGCTCTTCGTGCTCACCGGCTGCACCAGCGCACCCGCCGACAGCCGCCCGGCCACCGCCTCCTCGACGGCGCCCGCCTCCCCGGGGCCCCGCGTGGTCCAGGCACCGCTGCCCCAGGACCAGAACCTACTGGCCTGGACCGGCGACCCGAACGACGCGGGCCACGTCACCGCCCAGACCTCCGCCGGGGTCGGCGGCCGGGTCACCTTGGTCCGGATCGTCCTGCACGAGCGGATCACGTGGTCGAACATCTGGTTGGGGCTGGCCGGGATCGACCCGCAGGCCCAACTGGCCGACTGCTACCTCGGCGTGTACGACGCCTCCGGCACCCTGCGGGCGGCCACCGCGGACATCTCGCCGCAGCTGATGACCGACCCCATCGCCAAACCGTTCCCGCTGGCCAAGCCGTTCACGGCCGAACCCGGAACCTACTTCATCGCCCTCCTGCTCAACGGCACCTGGGCCACCAACCTCCTCACCCTCAAGGCCACGGGCGCCGGGATCTCCGTCAACGCCGGTCTCACCCCGCCGCTCCTGCGCTACAGCAACCTGCTGACCGGCCAGACCTCCCTGCCGGCCAAGGTGAACCTGGCCGAGCAGTCCACCAGCACCATCAACACCGGCTGGGGCAGCCAGTGGTACGCGATCTCCTGAACCGGAGCGCGTCCCGGACCCGCGCCGGCCGGTTCAGACGGCGAGGCCTTCGATCAGCTCGGCCCCGGGAAGCAGCCCGAAGAGGAACCCGGGGGCGATGAGCTTGCCGCGGCGCCGGCCGCTGCCGACGAGCACGTACGGCATCGCCGCGATCGACGAGTCCACCAGCAGCGGCCAGTCGGCGGGTAGCCCGACCGGGGTGATCCCGCCGTACTCCATGCCCGTCGCTTCCACGGCGGCGGCCATCGGCGCGAACGACACCTTGCGGGCCCCCAGCCGCCGCCGGACCACGCCGTTCACGTCGACCCGGCCCGCGGAGGGCACCAGACAGGCGGCGAAGGAGGTTTCGCCGCCCCGCTTGGCGGCGACGACCACGCAGTTCGCGGACTGGTCGAGCAGCTCCCGGCCGTAGTGCTCGACGAAGGCCGTGGTGTCGGCGATCGCCGGGTCGGTGTCCACGTACACGATCCGGTCGGCGGGCGTCCCGGCCTGCCAGCCGCGGACGGCCTCCGCGACGGGGGCGGTGAGTTCGGCCAGGCACTCCGGTGCCGGCCGGGCATGTTCGAACGGTCCGATCGGCGCGCGCATGCGGGCACCGTAACAAATGACCGCGCTCCGCCCGGGGGAGCGGGTCGGCGGGCACGGGGCGCGGGGCGCGGTGTGCAGGGTCAGCGGGCGACCAGCCGCCACTGCCGCTCGGGCCGGCTCCCGCACACGGACTGGACGACCGCTGCGGTCTGCCGGGTGTCCCCGCCGGCGACGGACAGGCAGAGCCCGCTGTTGTGGTTGACGATGCGGTACAGCGGGCGCCCGGCCCCGTCCGGGCCCTGGCTCTCGAACCGCCACAGGTGGTCGGGGTGGTCACCGCACGGGAACTGGTTGACGATGGTGTCGGCGGCCTTGCTCGCGGCGGGCACGGCCACGCACAGCCCGCTGTTGTCGTTGACCACCCGGTGGAGCGGGCCGGCGCCCCCGTCCCCCCAGGGCTCGATGCGCCAGCGGTGGTCCGGGTAGTTGCCGCAGCCGAACTGGTTGAGCTCCACCACCTCGGTGCTCGCCGCCGGAACCGCCAGGCACAGCGCACTGTTCTGGTTCACGACCCACACGGGCGCCCCGACCGGGACCCCCGGCGCCTCGGCCTCCTGCTTCCGTTGGGTGGAGGGTGACGGGGAGGGCTGCCCGGCCCCGCCCGGCGGCGGCGCCGTGCCGGGCCCCGGGGACGCACCGCCCCCGGAGGCCGACGCCGAACCGGATGGCGGGGGCGTTGCCGTCGGAGTCTCCGCGCCGGTCGGGGAGGCGTGGGGCGAGGGCGTTCCGCCCCCCGGACCGCCCGGCCGTACGTCGGCGGGCGGCGCCGCCGCCGGGCCCGGCCGCGACTGCGCCATCATTCCCGTAGCCACCAGGCCGACGAGCGGGACACCGACACCGGCCAGCCACCATGCCCACCGCGGCGGGACGTACCCCGCCGCGGCGCCCGCCGGCCGTCCGCCGTTCGTTCTGTCCCCGGCCCCGGACTCCTGCGACACGACCGCCCCCGTCCCGATGCGCACGCCCCCGTCAACTCCCCGTCAGTGCAGTATCACTGACGGGTCATCGGATGGCACCCGCGGGCACCCGGGGGGCGGTCGTGCGGTCGTGCGGGCGGGGACGGTCCGGCGACGGTCAGCCGACGGTCACGAACTTGGCAAGGCTCGGCACCCCCTGCGCGTCGAGGGCGAACAGCATGTACGTACCCGGCAGTACCACGCCCGTGTCGGAGGGGATGGACACGGTGTACGAGCCGCTCCCCGCCGCCGTGGACACCAGTGGCACCCGCCGCTGGTCGTTGTCGGTGGAGTGGGTCGCGGCCGCGGCCCGCATCAGGACGAACGAGGCCACCTGCCCCTGGGTGCTCACCGTCAGCGACGCGCCGGGCGCGGCCCGCGGCGGCACCCCGCCGGAGATGACCGGCCGCGGTTTCGGCGAACCGTCCGCATTGAGCAGGTAGGGCGGCGTGAACACGGCCCCGTCGGCGTGGTTGGTGGCGCAGTCACCGCACAACCCGCCGCCGCCGGAGAAGATCCGCCCGTCCGGCAGCAAGTTGGCCACGCTGTGGTAGTTGCGCGGGATGGCCATGGTGGCGAGCGGGGTGAAGGCGCCCGTGGCCGGGTCCCACAGCTCCGGGGTCAGGACCGAGGTGGCGTCGCTGAACGGCACCGGGTAGGCCTGCCCGCCGAAGACGGCCACCTTGCCGTCGGGCAGGACGACGCTGTTGCTGAAGCCGCGGGCGTGCTCCAGGTCGCCGGTGCGGGCGGACTGGACCTGCTCGCCCGAGATGCTCACGGTGTACGCGAGCCGGGTGGCGGGGGTCTTCTCGTACGCGGGCGAGCCGCCGAGGGTGAGCAGCTTGCCGATGTCGTAGGAGACGGCGTTGCCGGTCATGGCGTCCGGGCTGTCGGCCCGGTTCCCGGCGGGGGCGATGCTGCCGTTGCCGCTGGTCGAGATCCAGTTCATCTGTTTGCTCGGCCCCAGTTGGAGCACCTTCCCGCCCGAAGTGGCGTACAGCCACATGTGGTTGTCGGACCGGTACGGGCCCGCCGGGTCGGCGGTCTGCGCCGGGGCGGCGGGGACGCCGGGCAGCTTGCGCCAGGTGCGGGTGTCCGGCGACCAGGCCTCGCCCGCCTTGTCGCCCCCGGCCCCGCTCCAGGAGCCGCCGAGGACGAAGGCCTCGCCGGTGGAGAGCAGCGTCATGGCCTGGTAGCCGCGGGCGATGTTCATGCTGGTGGTCGCGGACCAGGCGTCGGTGGCCGGATCGTAGATGCTCGCCTTCTCCGCGTTGCTGCCGCCGGTGACCAGCACCCGTCCGTCGGCGAGCATCGCTATGCCGGGGCAGAACATGTCGTGGCCGGTGTTGTCGATGCGGCGCTGGGTGACCTTGCCGGTCTTCAGGTCCAGGATCGCCGTCTGGGTGTAGCCGTTGCTGCCGCCGAAGCGGTCGACCGCGTAGGCCGACCAGGCCAGTAGCTTGTCGCCGGGCAGGACGGCGGTGGCCACGGGCACGAGGGGGAAGCCGGTGATCCGGTCCCAGGAGCCGTGCACGGCCGGGGAGGCCGGACCGCTCAGGCGTATCTCGCCCGCCGAGGTCCACGGGCCGCGGTTGCCCGCCTCGCTGGTCACGGTCAGGCGTACGTAGCGGGCGTTCTCGGTGCGGGTGAAGGTGGCGGTCTTGACGGTCTCGTCGTCCCGCCAGGTGCCCGAGGCCACGGGTGCGCCGAAGGTGGCGCCGTCGGTGCTGGTGGCGACGGTGTAGGCCCCCGCCCGTCCGTTGGGCCCGTCGGAGCGGGGGTGGTAGACGAGTGCGGACACGGCGGCGGTCCGGTGCATGTCGATGGTGATGCTGTGCGGCAGCGGGGCGGGGGTGCCGCTCCACTTGCTGTGCCAGATGGTCGCGTCGTTGCCGTCGAGCACGTTGGCCGCCCGGCCGTTCTCGCCGCTGGTCTCCTCGTCGCTCGCGGTGGCCGTCCACCCGCTGCGGGACAGGTCGACGGTGGCGGCCGGGGTGCCGGGGTCGCCCAGCAGGTTGATCTCGGCGGCGGAGGTCCAGGGCCCGCGGTTGCCGGCCTCGGTGTGCCCCGTCAGGCGTACGAACCGGGCCCCCTGCGGGGCGAACCCGAGGGTCTTCGCACTGGCGTCGTCGGCGAGCGTACCGGTGGCGACCGGGTTGCCCCAGTTCTGCCCGTCCGCGCTCAAGCTGATGCTGTACTCGCCGGGGCGGCCGTTGGCCGAGCCGGTGCGGGGCAAGTAGACGAGCGCGGAGACGACCGCGGTGCGGTGCATGTCGATGGTGATGCTGTGCGGCAGCGGGGCGGGGGTGCCGGTCCACTTGCTGTGCCAGATGGTGGCGGTGTTCCCGTCGAGGACGTTGGCCGCGCGGCCGTTCTCCCCGACGGTCTCCTCGTCGCTCGCCGTTGCGGTCCACCCGGCCCGGTCGAGAACGGGAGCCGCCGGCTCCATGGCGTTCGCGGGCGCGATCGGGTGGTGCGGAGAATCCACGGCCGTCTGCTGGTCGAAGGGCGCGGGCGCCGGTTCGGGCGAGGGGCGGGCCGGGCTCGCGACCCCCAGCCAGGGGGTCAGGCCCACCAGCAGCGAACCGAGACTGAAGGCGATGAGCAGGTAGGAGCGGCGTAACGCACGGGTGAGGGCGAGCAAGCGCCTGGACTGCAACCGGGCCTCCTGGGGCGAACCGACATGTCCCCAGAACATAGGCCAGTGACACGGCAACTCGGCAGAGTCACAACGTAGTTGGCGGGAAAGTGTGAGGTGCCGGAAGCCGCCGCTGCGGCATCAGCCGGCAAGACCCCTCCGGCGTCGGCGCCACTGCCAGACCGCTCCCACCCCGATGGACGCCGCCGTCAGGGCGATGGCCAGCACCGGCCAGCCCCTGTCCGCGAGCCGTAGGTTGGCGGCCACGACGCCGATGACGAACCCCAGCGGCACCAGCACCGACAGCAGGGCCCTCAGGGCGGACGCCGCCATCTCGGGCTGGAGCCTGGCGACCCGCTTCGGCCGGGCGGCGGGCGGCTCACCGAAGTAGAAGCCGGTGGCCCGGGCCAGGAGCTGATCGGTGGCCCGGTCGTACGACAGCGCCATGTACGGGAGCCAGACCAGGGGGGCGACCATGCCGACCACCAGTACGGCGGCGAGCAGGGTGTACCGTCCGGTCTGGACCAGCCACAGCGGCAGCCGACCGGGCGGCCCGGCAGCAGGCGCCTCTCCCTCCGGCGCGATCAGCCCCAACAGGCGCGCCATCCGCATGACCAACCGCCGCATGGTCGCCGTGCGCCCCGGGCGCGGCCCGGTCGCCGGGGTGGCGCCGTCCTCGGGGAGACGGATGTCCGCGAGTGCGGTCCGTGCCCGGCCGGTGTCCTCGTACACGCCTTGTAGGACGAGGAGTTCGGCGGCCCGCTCCGGGTCCGTGGGGTCCCTGCCGTCGAGGGCGGCCAGTTCCAGGCAGGTTTGCGCCTGGCTGAGGATCGCCACGCAGAAGGCGAACGGGATCAGGACGAGGAAGGGGCCGCCGACGAAGGCCCCTTCGGTCACGGTCCGGCGCTTCCCCCGGGTCAGGGCCCGGGACCGCAGCTCGGCCGGGGCGGCGCCGGGGTGCGCCTCGCGCATCCGGGCCACCGAGCGCGCCGCGACGGGGCCCATGTGCCGTACGGCGAAGGCCGCGAGGAGCTCCGGGAGGTGCTGCGGGTCCGCGCTTGCCGACCTCAGCAGCGAGCGCGTGAGGACGCGGTCCCGCAGCGGGTCCGTGTCCCCGTTCTGGCGGGGGGTGTCCGGCACGGCTCACCTCGCCTCCGGCGGTCGGCGCGTCCGCGTGCCCGGGGCCGGTACTCCGCCCGAGGCTCCCGGGCCTGCCGCGGTGCGTCGCATGGGCATCACTGCGCGTGACCCGGCTCCGGCGTCCCGACCGCCCGGCGACCGGTGCGCGGGCGGGTCGGCCGGTTCGACCGACCGCCCCGCGGGCACGCGCGACGCCCCGCGGACCGGCCCCGCCGGACCCGGCCGGCCGGACCGGGCCCGGCGCCACCCGTCGGCCGGACCGGGGCCCGGGCGTGCGGGGGTCAGGAGCTCAGGATGCGGGCCTTCTGGGCGGCGAACTCCTCCTCGGTGAGCACGCCCTGCTCCTTGAGGGTCGAGAGCTCCTTGAGCTGGCTGATCTTGTCGTCCATGCCGACGTCGGCGGCCGGGGGCGGCGGTGGAGGGGGCGGGGGTACCGCGTACGCCTGCTGCGCGTACGCGGCCTGGGCCTGCTCCGCGTCCTGCTGGGCCCAGCGGCCGGCCTGGCGGCGCGAGACACGGTTGGAGACGGCGGTGGCCGTACCGGCGACGACGGCGGTTCGCGCGACGCCGCGAAGGAGTCCGGGCATGGTTTCCTGCCTCTGTCGGGGAGCGGATGGGAGTCCGGAGCCCTCAGGCCGCGGATTCGAGGGCGTCCAGCGCCTCGATCACGTCCTGGACCGGCACGCGTCCGCTCGCGATCATCCGGGCGTCGGCGCGGCGCAGGGCGGCGGCCAGGGGAGCGGCCCACGTGTTCTCGTAGAGGAGCACGGCCGCGGAGTCCCCGGGCTGGAGGAGGGAACCCGCTTCGGCCATGTCGTCCTCGCCGATCAGCCCCGTGGACACGCCCTCGAAGAGCGTGAGGTCCAGCTCGCCGTCGCCGTTCACGTCGGCCAGGGCGATGCCCTGCACCGAGCCGTCCGCCAGCTTCGTGAAGAAGGTCAGGTCGAGGATGCGGATGATCCCGCGCTCGACGAGATCGACCAGCAGCGGCATTCCCTCACCGGTCAGGTGGCTGCCGGGGAACTCGACGACCAGGTAGTCGATGGGGCCGAGCTCGTCCAGCTTGTCGTTTTCTCTGGTCACGTCAGCTCCTGTCGCAAGGCCCGGCGACGCGGTCACGGGCCGGGGCGTGGGCCGAGCTGCCGCCTGGGGGCCGCCGGCACCTTGCCACGACCGTAACGCGCACTCCGCGCCCGGGGATCACCTGCCGGGGGTGACCCCGCGGCGCGGCCCCGCCCGGCCCGGCGGGCCGGCTCGCGGGGGTGCGGCGGTCCGGGCCCGGAACCGGGCGCGCCCCGCTCCCCGCGCTCACCCCGCGCGGGTGATGCACCGCGCCACCGGCGCCGGCACGATCGAACGGACGGCCACGAAAAAGGGGTGACGACCATGTGCCGGTGGCTCGCCTATTCGGGAAGTCCGATGCTCCTCGATTCCATCCTCTACAGACCCAAGCACTCGTTGATCGACCAGAGCCTCCACGCGCGCATGGGCGTCGAGACGACCAACGGGGACGGGTTCGGCATCGGCTGGTACATGGACGGGGGCGCCGTCAGCACGCCCGCCATCGTCCGGGACGTGGGCCCCGCCTGGAACAACCGGAACCTGCGGGAGATCGCCGGGCACGTGGTGTCCCCGCTGCTCTTCGCCCACATCCGGGCCTCGACGGGTACGGCGGTGCAGCAGACGAACTGCCACCCCTTCCGGCACGGACGCTGGATGTGGATGCACAACGGCTCCATCGCCGACTTCCACCGGATGCGCCGTGACCTGGCCCTGGCCGTCGACCCCGTCCTCTTCCTGGACATCGAGGGGACCACGGACTCGGAGATGATGTTCTTCCTCGCCCTCACCTTCGGACTGGAGCACGACCCTCCCGGCGCGGTGGCCAAGATGGTGGGCCTGGTGGAGCGGGTCGGCCGCGAGCACGGCGTCGCCGACCCCGTGCAGATGACCGTAGCCGTGACGGACGGCACGGCGATCTGGGCGTTCCGCTACGCCAGCGGGGGCAGCGCCCGCTCGCTCTACTACAGCTCCAAGGTGGAGTCGCTGCGGGCCCTGCACCCCGAAGTGGAACTCCTGCGGGAGGTGTCCGACCAGACCCGCCTGGTGGTGTCGGAGCCGCTGGGCGACCTCCCCGGCGCCTGGAACGAGGTGCCCGAGGGGGCGTACGGGGTCGTGCGGGCGGGCGCGGACGCACTCCACACCTTCACCCCGGTACCGGCCTGACCCCCGGCGTCGCACACGGCCGGCCTGCGCGCCCGGGCGCCCGGGACGGCCCGCTCAGGAGCGTGCCCGCCAGCCCCGCGGCATCAGGCCGGTACGCCGCGCGGCCTCGTCCTCCTCCGCCGACCCGCGGCGGCCGCCCGGCGTCGAGCGCGTGACGAAACGGAACGGGAGCCCGCCGGGCATCGCCAGCATGCCGCCGAACCGGGTGTCGCCGGCGAACCACACCTCGTCCCGGGGCAGCCCCTGCTGCGGCACCGCCGGCCCGTCCCAGCCCTCCCCGGGCGGGGGGAACGAGCAGTGGCTGCGGCCGTCGGGCCCCAGCAGGACGATGCGCCCCTCGGACCCCCACCTCCGGCCGCCCGAGCGCCGACCCTCCGCGGCGACGACCCTTACGTCCCGTCCGGCGCAGGGCCACACCTGCCAGGCGTACGTCGCCATCACCAGCCGCTCCTTGCGCCGGGCCCGACGCCACAGCAGCGTCAGCCCGACGGTCACCCCGAGCACGGGCACGAGCACCACGACCGCCGCCACGGCTACGGCCGACGCGGGGCCGGCGCCCACCAGCACGGCGGCCAACAGGGCGACTTCGGCGGCGGCCGCCGACACCCCCCGCACCAGGCCGCGTTCGCGTCGACGCAGGACGCCCTCCACACCGGGGGTGTCCAGGGCCGTACCCGGCAGTACCGGATAGCCGTACTCGTGGGCCAGCATCGGCTCGCTCCGGCTTCGGGGAGGGCCGCACGGCGTGCGGCGGTCCGTCAGGGACGCCGGCGGCGGTCCCCGGCCTCCCTGCCCGTCCCGCCCGCACGGCACCGAGGAGCATACGTGCGCCTGCGCCGCGCGAACACCTCCGGGGCGGGCCGGGGCGGGCCGGCCGGTGCAGGGGAACTCCCGTTCGTGGCGGATCGTTCTCGGCCTGTGAACACCAGTGAGGACAGGGGAGACGCATGAGGTACGACCTTTCCCAGCGCCTGGTCGTCGGGATCGCCTCCAGCGCCCTGTTCGACCTGACCGAATCCGACGCCGTCTTCCGTGAGCAGGGCGAACAGGCCTACCGCGCCTACCAGGAGGAGCACCGCGAGGACACGCTGGGCAAGGGCGTCGCGTTCCCCTTCATACGCCGCCTGCTGTCGCTGAACGACCTCTCCGACGAGCCCGAGGACCCGCTGGTCGAGGTGATCGTCCTCTCCCGCAACGATCCCGACACCGGTCTGCGCGTGATGCGCTCGGTCCAGGCGCACGACCTGCCGATCACCCGCGCGATCTTCCGGCCCGGCCGCTCCTCGCACCGCTTCATGCCGGCGCTCAACATGTCCCTGTTCCTGTCCGCCAACGCGCAGGACGTCCGCGAGGCCGTCGACGCCGGCCTTCCCGCCGGACACGTCCTGGCCTCCGCCTGCGCCGACGACCCGGACGACCCGGAGCTCCGCATCGCCTTCGACTTCGACGGGGTCCTCGCCGACGACAGCTCCGAGCGCGTCTTCCAGGCCGGCGGCATCGACGGTTTCCGGGCCCACGAGGTCCTCAACGCGGCCACCCCGCACGACCCCGGCCCGCTGCGGGACTTCCTCGCCGGGATCAACCGGATCCAGCGCCGGGAAGAGGAGGCGCACCGCGACCGACCCGATTACCGGCCCCGGGTGCGCGTCTCCCTGGTCACCGCACGCAACGCGCCCGCCCACGAGAGGGCCGTACGCAGCCTGAAGGAGTGGGGGCTGCGGGTCGACGACGCGTTCTTCCTCGGCGGCATCGACAAATCGGCCGTGATCGCGACCCTCCAGCCGCACATGTTCTTCGACGACCAGGTCGGCCACCTCGGCGGAACGGCGTCCAGCGCCTCGAGCGTCCACGTGCCGTTCGGAGTGGCCAACGCCGGCGCCTGATCCCGCGTCGGCTCGGAGGCCGCCACCCGTCCCGGGCCCGCGCCGCCCCGGGCGGGCCGGGCGGTGCGCGCACACCCGGGCCGCGGTGGTGGCCAGCCCGGTCCGGTCCGGGGAGGAGTTTTCCTTGGGGACGGGGTGTGCTGAGCGGACGTGCTGCTGGATCGGCTGCTCGATGGCGTGGTCGTGGAACAGCGGCTTCTAGGCGTTGTCCGAGTCGAGGCCGATCTGCTGCGGG
>NZ_JBHWJJ010000128.1:0-24704 GCF_042732005.1 Streptomyces sp. NPDC059851
GCCACGGTCCCGTGGACCGTGGCACCGGGCCCCTTCGCCGTGGCCGTGCGGGCGGCCGGGCTACCAGGTGAAGCCCGGCTGGATCGCCATGCACTCCTTGTCGTTGTCGCCGTTGAGCGGGCGGGCCGAGTCGGGGGCCTTGGTCGGGGCCGGCGGGGGCGGGGTCGGCGCGCTGCCGGTCCGCCAGTCCTTGCCCACGAGCAGCAGGATCCCGGTGACGTCGTCCACCTTCTGCACCGCCGAGGCCGGCAGGCCCAACGCGGTGGCCACGGCCGCCGCGTCGCCCGCCAGGTCCGGGCTGGAGAAGCGGACCACGGTGGTGTCCTCTGCTCCGGTCAGGTTGTCGGCGACGGCCTTGGTGAAGCCCTTGCCGGCCAGGACCGAGACGACCTCGGTGGCCCGGCCCTTCACCTTGCCCTGGGCGCCGTCCTTGCCGCCGGTGGCGTTGCGCACCGTGATCGGGATCCTCGCCGGCGGAGCGGCCTGGTCGACGGCCGGCTGGGAGGGGGCCGCCGGTGCGCCGGACGCGGCGGCGCCGGGCGCCGCGGCGGACGAGGACGAGGACGGGGCGGGGGAGGCAGCGCCGCCGGGCTGCTCGGGGCCCTTGCCGTCGAGCGGGATGTCCTCGCGGATCATCCGGAACAGGTCCTCGGCCTCGCCCGGCTTGGGCTCGACCCGGGCGGAGTCCGACGGGCTGTAGATCCACGGCATGGTCGTCATGGTGATCCGGCCCGGGGCGACCTTCTTGAGCTCCATGCTCAGGTCGTACAGCTTGTCGATCTTGTTCAGGCCGGGGTCGACGACCATGGCCTTGATGGCCGCCTGCGCCAGGCTGTTCAGCTTCATCGGGTTGCTCAGCTTGGCGTTCGCGCGGAACTCGCGGGCCATCGAGTTCATGTACATGTGCTGGGCGTGGGCGCGGCCTATGTCGCTGCCGTCCTCGAAGCCGTAGCGGGTGCGCAGCCACTGCAGGGCGACCTCGCCCTGGATGACGTTCTCGCCCTTGGGCAGCTTCAGGCCGGAGCCCTTGCCGTCCCTGGTACGGGAGTGCACGTTCTCCTGGACGCAGACCGGGACGCCGCCGATGGCGTCCGCCATCGTCACCACGCCCTTGAAATCGATCATCATGAAGTGGTCGATCGGGATGCGGGTCAGCTCCTGCCAGGCGGCGACCGTGCACCCGGGGCCGCCGCGGCTGAGGGACTCGTTGGTCTGGACGAGGCCCCTGCTGGCCGGGTGGACCTTGCCGGTCGGCTCGGTGCACTTGGGCATCTTCAGCAAGGTGTCGCGCGGCATGGACACCACCGACATGTTGGTGCGGTCCGCGGACAGGTGCAGCAGCATCTGCACGTCCGCCAGGGGCGGTCCGTCGAAGGTGTCCCTGGCGCCGCCGAGGGCCTGGTTCTCCGCGCCGTCGCGGGCGTCGGAGCCGATGAGGAGGATGTTCAGCGGGGTCTGCCCGAAGGCGTTGGGCTTGGACCCGCCCAGCTTGCTGTCGCCGAGGTTGAGCGCGTCGGTCTGGATGCTGCCGTTGAGGTGCCGGTAGTAGAGGTAGCCCGCCGCCGCCGTCGCGAGTATGAGGAAGGCCAGGACGGAGGCCGTCCAGCGCAGTATGCGCCGCTTGCCGCGCCGGGGCGCGGGCACACCGGTGGCCGGGTCCCGGGTGCCCGGGTCTCCGTTTCCGGGCGCGGCGGCTCCGGGCGCGGCGGCTCCGGGCACGGCTGGTCCGTCGGAGGGGCCGCCGGACATGTCGTCGGCCGGCCGGGCGGACGCCCCCTCCCCCCGCATGCTGTCGTTCCTCACGGGTCCCCCCTCGAAATCACTTCATGACTGTGGTGCGCCGGCCGCGCCGGCGCACGTGCGATGGCCGGCCGGGCCGGCCGGGCGGCTACTTCGCGCAGACGGCCTTGTCCGCCTCGACGCGCTGGATGTCATCGGGCGCCTTCTGGGGCGCCGTCATCGAGATCCCCGCCCCCTTGAAGTCCGCGCCGAGCGTCAGCTTCATCGCGGTCCGGGGCCCGGCGTCCGCCGTGCCCACCTTCAGCGCCGAGGCCGGCAGGCCCATGATGTCCGCCAGCGCCCGCGCCTGGTCCGCCTGGTTCGGGGCGAACTCCAATTGCGTGGCCTCCAGCTTGGCGGGCGCGTTGCCGAGGTTGCTCGCCTTGGTGACGCCCTTGCTGTTCTGCAGCCAGGCCAGGGTGGTGGAGGCCGAGCCCCCGGGCCCGCCGCCGTTGTAGATCTCCACCCGTACGTCCTTCGCCGCGGCGCGCGGGCCCTGCATGAGCGCGTCCTGCTTGGCCTTCGCCTCGGCATCGGCCGCGTCCTTGGCGGCCTGTTCCTTCTTCTCGACCTCGGTGAGCGAGACGTCTCCCCGGATCATCTGGAGCAGGGGGTCGGCCAGCGCGTTGTTGAGGACGACGGTGGCCTTCACCTTCTCGGCCGGGTTGTCGAGCACCGGCAGGGTGGCGAAGGTGACGTTCTTGAGGTCCATGCTCTTCAACTCACCGGCCAGGTTGGTGAGTTTTTCGATGGACCCTATCCCCGAGTCCACGGTCAGCGACTTGGTGGCCGCCTCGGCGAGGGAGAAGAACTTCTTCGGGCTGGTCAGGGTCTCCTTCGACTTCATCTCACGCAGCATCGAACTCATGAACTGCTGCTGCGTCTTGATGCGGTCGAGGTCGCTCTCGTTGCCGAAGGCGTGCCGGGTCCGTACGAAGGCCAGGGCCTGTTCGCCCTGGAGCCGGTGCTCGCCGGGGCCCAGCTTCAGCTTGGAGTCCTCGTCGTCGACGGCCTTGTCCAGGCAGACGGGCACGCCGCCGACGGCGCTGCTCAGCACCTTCACCGCGTTGAAGTCCACCATCATGAAGTGGTCGACGGTGATCCCGGTGAGCTCCTTGACCGTGCGCATCGTGCAGCCCGGGTCGCGGCCCTCCTGGCCGAGGCTGGTGTTGAAGCGGGTCCCCTTCTGGCCCGGGATCGTCTTCATCGTCCCGTCGGGCTGCTTGGTGGGGCAGGCCGGGATGTTCGTGATCAGGTCGCGGGGGATGGACAGCGCGGTGGCGTTGGTGCGGTCCTTGGAGACGTGGAACAGGATCGTGGTGTCGGCGTGGCCGACGCTCCCGGCGTCCCCGTAACCCTCGTTGCCGGCGCCGGAGCGCTTGTCGGTGCCGATGACGAGGATGTTGATGGGCTGGTCCTTCTTGAAACCGCCCGTGCCCGCGTCGCCGACATCGGTGACCTTCAGGTTGCCGTTCAGGTGGTTGTAGTACAAGTACGCCCCGAGCGAGCCGCCGACCAGGAGGAACGCGAGGGTGCCGCCGGTCACGACCATGAACCGCTTGCGGCGGGTGCCGCCCGAGCCGGCCTTGCGGTTCCGCCCGGTGCGCCGCCCGGGCGGGGTCTCGCCGCGGCGCGGCCCGGGGACCGCGGGGTTGCGGTTCTCCGGGGCCGCGGGTTTCGGGGTGCTCGGGGGTCCCTGGGGCGCCTGGGGGCCCTTCGGGGGCCGGGGCGTGGCGGGCCCCCCGGAGCGGGCGCCGCTCGACCGGCGGCGGGGGGTCACCGAGCGCTGTCCTTGCGGAGCGCTGCGGTCCAGTTGCAGTTCGTAGTTGCCGGTGCGGGGGTTGAGCACCCACTGGTCTGCGGGGTCGATCTCCTCTGCCCGCCCACGGCTCTGCGCATCCACGGTTGCTCGAATCCTCCGTCGGTGCCTCGCGACGCGCCTCCCCCAAGACGCCCGGTCAACGATCCGGCTGCTGGTGCACGGCCTCTTTGCTGGCCGGGGCACCGGACCGCTCACCTTATCCGCCCTGGTCAGCTCCAAACCATGGTGGTGACAAATTCCACTCCCCTTATAACAGGGCAAACCGCCCAAGCTCCGCGCTTCTGACACCGGCTTTTGGCATTGCTTTACCGGCAGTCGGTCATCCCCGCAGTGGTGCCCGTGAAGGTGGGGACGGGCGCGGGCGTCGTACCGGTTCCGGCCGGCGACGGTTCGGCGCTGCCGGTCCCGGCCCGTGCGGCATCAGGTTCCCTGCCGTCAGGCTCCGCCGGCGGGGCCACCGTCAGCGGCTCGTCCGCGCGCAGCCGCTGGAACAGCCGGGTCGCGTCCGGTTCGGCGAGCTCGTCCCGGTTCGGGTCGGATGCGTACGGACGGCGCGGCACCGTCAGGAACTTCACCTGGTCGGTCGGTATGCCCCGGATGCCCCGCACCAGTTCGTACAGCCCGCGCAGCGAGGCCAGCCCCGGGTCGGTCGTCACCGACGAGGTCGCCGCGTCCAGCAGCGGGTACAGCCGGCCCGGGTTCAGCAACACTCCGTTGCTCTGCACCTTCTTCACCAGCGCGCCGAGGAACTGCTGCTGGCGCTCCATCCGTTCGGTGTCGCTGCCGTTGCCCAGGCTGTAGCGGGCGCGCACGAAACCGAGCGCCCGCTCGCCGCGCAGGGTCTGCCGGCCCGCCGGGAGGCTCAGCCGGGCCTCGGGGTCGTTCATCGGCCGCTTGAGGCAGACCTCCACACCGCCGACCGCATCGACCATCTTCTTGAACCCGCCGAAATCCACCACCATGTGGTGGTCGACCCGGATCCCGGTCAGCTTCTCCACCGTACGGATCGTGCAGGCGGCCCCACCCCACTGGAACGCCCAGTTGAACTGCGCGAACCGCTGCGCGGTGCGGCTCCCGTCCGCCGTCAGGCAGCTCGGGACCTCCGTCATCAGGTCCCGGGGGATGGAGACCGCCGTCGCGCTCCGCCGGTCCGCGGGCAGGTGCAGCAGGATCGCCGTGTCCGAGCGCTGGGTGCCGCCGTCGCGCCCGTAGCGGGAGTTGTCCGCGCCGGAGCGCGAGTCGGAGCCGATCAACAGGATGTTCCGGGAGCCGCCCGCGAGGGGCGTCGGGCGCTCCTCCTCGAAGCGCTCCAGCTCGGACGCGGCCGAGGTGTCCGCGGTGATGTTCGCGTCGAGCTTGCGGTACAGCCACCAGCCCGTGCCCGCCCCGGCCAGCACCAGCAGCGAGGTCCCGATCCCGGCCCAGCGCAGCAGCCGGCGCCGACGGCGGCGCGGAGGCTCGGGGGAGCCTCCTGCCGTCCCGGTGGCGTCGGGTATGCCTGCGCTGTCCGTCACTCGCGTACCGTCCTCACCGCGTGGGCAGGAGGCCGTACGGGTGCACGCACGGCCGTAAGCATCGTGCCCCCGCGCCCGGGACGCGGCCCGGGGACGGCCCCTTGTCGAGAGCCGAACGGGTGAAAGATGGCCGTCTGTGCGCCGGTCGCGGGCGGACCCGGCGGTGCGCCCGGGCGTGGTGCCCGGGCGTTGCGCTCAGGCATCGTGCCCCGGCGTCGTGCTCACCGCACCGCGTGGGTGATCCGCTCCGCGTCGGTCCGCCGGTCCAGGTCCTCCGCCGGCAGCCGGTCGAGGTGGCGGCACAGCACCACGGACCCGCCCGCCACCAGGGCCGCGAACAATCCCGCGGACAGGCCCTCCCAGGTGTCGAAGCCCAGCCCGGACAACAGCCGCGACCCCGGCTCCAGGCCGAGCTGTGCCGCGTCCTTGCGGGCCCGCCCGAGGATCCCGGCGTACGACAGCTCCTCACCGCCGACCACCAGCCCCGGCCCCTCCGGATCCACCGGGACGAACGGGGCGAAACGGTCGCCCTGCCCCGGCACCTCCACCGCGTAGTCCGCGAACCCGGCGGGCGGCTGCGGGAACCGCCCGCCCAGCGGCCGCAGCGCGAGCGCCACCCGCTCACCCGGGCAGGCGGCCGCCTCCTCCAGGGTGTCGGGGCCGCTCACCACGAGATCGGCGTCCGCCGGATCCCCGCCCACCTCGGCCACCACCCCGACCGAGGCGCACGCGAGCAGCCACACGGCGGTCTGCCAGTGCGCGGGCAGCAGCAGCGCGAGCCGGTCGCCGGGCTCGGCTCCGAGGTCGCCCTGGAGCAGGTTGGCGGTCTTGGCCACCCAATTGGCGAAGGTGGCGACGGACAATTCCACGCGTTCGCCCGTGGCGTCGTCGTAGAAGGTGACGAGCGGGCGGCCCGGATCGGCGGCGAGCGCGGATCGCAGCAGGTCGGCGGGGGTGCGGTCAGAAGCGTTCACCCGCCCCAGCGTACGCGGGACCCCTCGTCCGTACGGCGGTCCGCCGCTCGCCCGTCCGGGGGAGCCGCACCCGACGGCCAACAGACGGCCCGTCAGTTCTCCGATGGCGGTCCGCGGTGCCTTTGCTCAGCATCGCTTGCATGCGTGGATTCCTTGCTTCCGCGGTCGGCGTCGCAACGGCCGCCGCCCTCGCCCTGCCGCTCGCCCTGACCACCCCGGCCCTGGCCGAGTCGTCCCCCGCGGCGCCCACGGCCCCCGCCGGCTCCACCCAGTCCCTGCCGCTCGCCCCACTGGGGTCCGCGGCCCACCGATCGCCCGGCGTCCCCGGCATGAGCACCTCGCCGCACCTGCCCGGAACCCGGGGCCTGGCTGCCCGCGCGGTCAACAAGTTTTCGCTGGTCGGCGTCGTCTGGGACGACGCCGGCACCCAGCTCTTCGGCCACGTCCAGGTGCGCACCCGCTCCGCGCGCACCGGCACCTGGTCCGACTGGCAGGACGTCGAAACCCGCAACAGCGAGCACGCCCCCGACCCCGGAACGCTCGAACGGGGCAATGGCCGGGTCCGCGGCAGCACCGCCCCGTTGTGGGTCGGCGAATCCGACGGCATCGAGGTCCGGGTCCAGGCGGAACCCGGCACCCCGATCACCTCCACCGCCCGCTCGGCGGTCCCCTCCCACCTCCCCTCGGGCCTGCGGATCGAACTCGTCGACCCCGGCGAGACCGACCCGCCGGCCGGCGGGGACGCCAAGAACGTCACGGGCTCGGGCGCAACCGGCGACGACGACAAGGGCGACGCCGTGGCACAGCCCGTCATGTCGACGGCCACGGCGGAGGCCTCCTCCGCCAACGTCCCGCTGGCCCCGCTCGGCGCCAAGGAGATCACCGCCCTCAACCGGGAGGACTCCATCGCCGACGCGGTCCTCGCCGGCGACGGCGCCCTCAGCAGCACCCCGTACATCGGCCCGCGCCCGCGCATCGTCACCCGGCTGGGCTGGGGCGCGGACGAAACGCTGCGCGAGAAGGCCTTCGCGTACACGAGCACGGTCAAGGCGGCCTTCGTGCACCACACCGCCTCCGGCAACAACTACGCCTGCACGGACGCCCCGGCCGTGCTGCGCAGCCTGTACCGGTACCACGTGGTCAGCGCCGGCTGGCGGGACTTCGGCTACAACTTCGCCGTCGACAAGTGCGGCACCGTGTACGAGGGCCGGGCGGGCGGAGTCGCCAAGCCGGTGCTCGGCGCGCACACCATGGGCTTCAACACCGACAGCATGGGCATCGCCGTCCTCGGCACGTACGCGACCACCGCCCCGCCGGCGGCCGCCGTGGACTCGGTGGCCGCGCTCACGGCCTGGAAGCTGGGGCTGTTCAACCGGGACCCGCGGGCCACGACCACGCTGAAGTCGGGCGGCGGGAACCTGTACGCCAAGGGCAGCAGCGTGAAGATGAACGTGATCTCCGGGCACCGGGACGGCTTCGCCACCGAATGCCCCGGCAAGCTCCTCTACAACCAGCTCCCCCCGACCCGCACGGCCTCGGCCAAACTCCAGGGCCGCTGACCCGGCTCCGCCCCACGGGCGCTGTCCGGCTCCGGCCCCGAGCCAGGTGTCCGGCTGCGGGCCGTGGGCGGTTGCCCGCGGTTCCCCGCGGTTCCCCGCGCCCCCGGGCGTGCCCGCAGGGCCGTTGCCGCGCGGGGCGGCGCCCAGGGGCGCGGGGAACCGCGCGCTCGGCCCCCGACGGCCCGCACCGAGTCCTGACGGGTCGGTGGCGGCGATACGCTCATGGCATGGCCGGCCGCTTCGACCCCCTGACCCGCGCCGCCGTGCGCGGCGGCCGCACCGGCGTGCCCGCGGCCCGCGGGGTCCCGGCGGGGGCCGGGGCCCGGAGCCGGGTGTGGGCACCCGAAGGCCCCGTGGACCTGGGCCTCACGCTCGGCCCGCTGCGCCGCGGCCCCCACGACCCCACCTTCCGCGTCACCCCCGACGGCTCCGTCTGGCGGGCCAGCCGTACCCCTCTGGGCCCCGCCACGCTCCGGGTCGCCGCAGACCGCCCCACCGGCACGGTTCACGCCGAGGCCTGGGGCCCCGGCGCCGAGTGGATCCTCGAAGGCCTGCCCGCCCTCCTCGGAGCCGACGACGACCCGTCCGCCTTCGTCCCCCGCCACCGCCTCGTGCACCTCAGCCACCGCAGCCGCCCCGGCCTCCGCCTGACCCGCACCGGGCTGGTCCTGGAGTCGCTGATCCCGACCGTCCTGGAGCAGAAGGTCACCAGCGACGAGGCCTACCGCTCCTGGCGCCGCCTGGTGCGCCGGCACGGGGAGCCCGCGCCGGGGCCCCAGGACGTGGACATGTGCGTCATGCCGGACGCCCGGACCTGGGCGCTGATCCCGTCCTGGGACTGGCACCGGGCCGGGGTCGACGCCAAGCGTTCCGGGACCATCGTCCGGGCCGTCCGGGTCGCGGCCCGGATGGAGGAGGCCGCCGCGATGCCACCGGGGCGGGCCGCCGCCCGGCTGGAGGCCGTCCCCGGCATCGGCCCGTGGACCTCCGCGGAGACGCTCCAGCGCAGCAACGGCGACCCGGACGCCGTCACCACCGGCGACCTCCACCTGCCCGGCATCATCGGCTACGCCCTGGCCGGCAACCGGGACGCCGACGACGCCGCCATGCTCGAACTGCTCGTCCCGTACGCGGGCCAGCGCCACCGTGCGGCCCGCCTCATCCTCCTGGCCGGCCGCACCCCACCCCGCCGCGCCCCCAAGATGTACCGCAACGACATCGCCCACCTCTGACGGCGCACAACCGCGAGGCGGGGCTTCAGGGGCGCGGGGAACTGCGCGCGCAACCCCCGACGGCCCGCGGCCGAACGCATGCCGGGGCGGAGCCCCACCAGGGGCGCGGGGAACTGCGCGGGAGGCGGCCGCGGCCCGCAGGCGGCAGCGGACGGCGGCGGGTCAGCGGACGGTGATGAAACGCTCGGCGTCCCGCTCCACCCGCTCGCGCGGCGCCTCCGCCGCATGCCCGATGGCGACGGCCCCCATGGGGTCCCAGTCCTCCGGGAGCCCCAGCACCTTGCGCACCACGTCCCGGCAGAACATCGTCGACGACACCCACGCCGACCCCAGCCGCTCCCCGGCCAGCGCGACCAGGAAGTTCTGCACGCCTGCGCCGGTAGCGACGACGAACATCTCCCGCTCCGCGGTGTCCCGCCGGGCGTGCCCGTACGCGTGGGCACCGTCCATCACCATGCACGGCACCGCCAGGTAGGGCGCGTTCCGCAGGACGTCGCCCCGCCGGATCCGCTTGGCGATGGATTCCTCGGTCTTGCCGTCGCGCCGCAGGTCCTCGATCCACGCGTCCCGCATCGCGTCCAGCAGTTCGTGCCGCGCCGCCTCGGATTCGAGCAGGACGAACCGCCACGGCGTCGTGTGGTGCGGCGCCGGGGCGGTCACCGCGGCCGCGACGGCCCGCCGGACCGCGGCCGGGTCCACGGGCTCGGCGGTGAAGGCCCGTACCGTGCGGCGTTGCGTGACGGCCTCCCGTACCGCTTCGGAGGTGCCGAGGCGGAACATGTCGTCTGCGGCGGCCCGTACCAGCTGCGCGGCGGTGGCGCCCTCGCCGAGCACGTGACCGAGCCCGCGGACGACGGCCACCGGCAGTCCGTCGGCCTTGCCCTTGACGAGGTCGCCGGCGGCGGCCAGTTCGTCGGCGGTGGCGATGACGGTGGCGTTGAGCGGGTTGCCGTGCGCGTCGGTGCCGCCGCGGAGGTCGTCGAGGACGCGTACGCCGGCGGCGCCGATGGCCACGTCGGTCAGCCCGGCCCGCCAGGGCCGTCCGAAGGTGTCGGTGACGATGACGCCGACGTCCACGGAGAGCAGCTCGCGCAGTCCGGCGCGGATGGCGGCGGCGGAGGCGTCGGGGTCCTCGGGCAGCAGTAGGACGGTGCCGGGCTCGGTGTTGGAGGCGTCGACGCCGGCGGCGGCCATGACCAGGCCCTGCCGGTTCTCGACGATCCGCAGCGGGCCGCGGCGCGCGACGACCCGTACGGTCTCGGCGTCTATGGCCTCCTCGCGCGAGTCGGCCCGGACGATGCGGCCCTCCGCCTTGGAGACGATCTTCGAGGTGACGAGCAGGACGTCGCCGTTCCGGAGTCCGGGCGCCGCGTCGGCGACGAGCCGGGCGAGGTCGTCGCCGGGCCGGACCTCCGGGATCCCGGCGAGGGCCCACACCTCGTACGAGGGGGACGGCGACGGCGACGGAGGGGGCACGCTCACCGGGAGGCCTCCGCGAGGGCGAGGGCGGCGCGGGCCATCTCGGCGGTCGCGTCGAGGTCGGTCATCATCAGTGGCACGGCGCGGCAGGCGATCCCGGCGGCCTCCACTTCGGCGACGGCGTCGGCGTCCGCGGTGTCGACGAGCCAGCCGTCGAGGAGGTCGGCGCCGTAGTGGCGGGCGACGGCTGCGGCGGTGGCTTCGACCCCGACCGCGGCCAGCACCTTGTCGGCCATGCCCCGCACGGGGGCGCCCCCGACGATGGGGGAGAGGCCGACGACGGGTGCCGCGGCGGCGGCGACGGCCTCGCGGATGCCGGGCACGGCGAGGATCGTGCCGACGGAGACCACCGGGTTGGACGGCGGGAAGAGGATCACGTCGGCGGCGGCGACGGCTTCGAGCACGCCGGGCGCGGGCTTGGCCTGTTCGGCGCCGACGGGTACGACGGCCTCCGCGTCGACGGAGGCGCGCAGCCGGACCCAGTACTCCTGGAAGTGGATGACGCGGCGTTCGCCGGTGCCGGTGTCGGTGAAGGCGACGTGCGTCTCGACGCGGTCGTCGGACATGGGCAGCAGACGGACGCCGGGCTGCCAGCGGTCGCAGAGGGCTTCGGTGACGGCGCTCAGCGGGTAGCCGGCGCTGATCATCTGGGTGCGGACGATGTGGGTGGCGAAGTCTCGGTCGCCGAGGCCGAACCAGGAGGGTCCGACCCCGTAGGCGGCGAGTTCCTCCTTGACGGTGAAGGACTCGTCGGTGCGGCCCCACCCCTGTTCCTCGTTGATGCCGCCGCCGAGCGTGTACATGACGGTGTCGAGGTCGGGGCACACCTTGAGCCCGAACAGGTGGATGTCGTCACCGGTGTTGCCGATGACCGTGATGTCCGCGTCGGGGACCGCCGACTTCAGTCCGCGGAGGAAACGGGCGCCGCCGATGCCGCCGGCCAGAACAACAATGCGCATGCGGACAGTCTGTCAGCCGCAGTCCGTGCGTTGGGGGTGGTGGTCGGGCGACGGGCGGGACCGTCAGGCGCGGTGCCGGTCAGGCGGAGAGGGCCTCGGGCAGGGCGGGGGAGCAGTTGTGCATGGGCATCTCGGTCAGGCCGGGGAAGTAGACGTGCAGGCTGACCGCTCCGTCGAGGCCGTCGTTGACGACCTCGTGGGCGTAGCCGGGCGCGAAGACGCGCTGGGCGCCGGCCCGGAGGGTGAGGGCGCCGCGGGTGCTGTGCTCGGTGAGGGTGCCGTCGAGGACGGTCAGGATGCCGGAGGAGGCGCCGTGGTCGTGCCGGCCGCTGCCCTGGCCGGGGACCCAGCTGAGGAGCCACACCTCGTAGCCGACGGGGGCACCCCCTGCTGGATCGGAGCCGAGGGCTTGGGGGACGGTGCGCAGGCGGTGGTACCAGCGGGTGGTGGCGTCGTAGCGGACGAGGTGCTCCCAGCTCGCGCGGTCCTCGGCGATGGACCGCGCGAGACCGGCGAACTCGGCGACGGTGGCGGGGTGTTCGCGGGACGGCTGGAGGAGGTGCTGGACGGCGAGGATGTCGCCGGCGATCTGGAGGTCGCTCTCCGTGACCGCGGGGCGGTCGGCCGTCGCCACGGCGGAAGCGGTGGAAGCGGCGGAAGTAGCGGAGGCGGAGGCAGTGGGTGCGGGGGTGCGCATCGCGGGTCCTCGAAGGATGTCAGGGGTGCTGGCGGTTGCTGTGGGGTGGCCGGAGCTCAGCGGAGCCGAAGCCCCGAAGGCATCAACAGCTGCAACAGCAACAACAGACCTGGGCAGCACGCAGGAACCCACGAACGGGGGTCCGGTTGGCGGCTGCGGTCACTGACATGGGGACAAGGAGACCGGGTACGGGGCCGGACTGTCAACCCAATGACCGGTTTGGCGGAAAAGGTTCATCTGATCCGGTTAACGCGGTGGGAGAAAGGTTTGTGCACCCCTCGACCGGGGAGATGGCGCTCCAGGTCCCGCTATTGCCCCGTTCAAACGTGCGATGCCAACTCGTGATCGGAATGTGATCTGCGCCGCTTCTTTGGCCGGATTGCAACCGGTCCGCAGGGTGCCGCGTCGATTGCGGGTGAAGTGGGCGCAGTTGGACACGGGTGGCATGTGTCACGATTTTTGGCGATTTGATCACTTTCTGCATAGCCTTGGTTCCGCAGAGTGAATAAGGGCCCCAATAGCAGATCCCAGCTTGACTGCGCTGGAGCCCCCCACTTGTAATTTCACTCGTGTCGTTACGTAGCGATGAGTAACGACGCCACCACGGGGATGCACAGACAGAGCAAGGGGCGCACATGACCGAGCTGTTTCAGGAACTGCTGGTCGAGGAAGCGGACGAAGAGCTCGGATGGCAGGAGCGCGCCCTGTGCGCGCAGACCGACCCCGAGTCCTTCTTTCCCGAGAAGGGCGGCTCCACCCGCGAGGCCAAGAAGGTCTGCCTCGCCTGCGAAGTCCGCTCCGAATGCCTTGAGTACGCCCTCGCCAACGACGAGCGGTTCGGCATCTGGGGCGGCCTGTCCGAGCGCGAGCGCCGCCGACTGAAAAAGGCCGCCGTCTGACCGCTCCCGCCGTACGCAGAACAACTCCATGAGCACACCACACGGTCCGCCTCCTGCCCCTTCCCCGCAGGAGGCGGACCGGCGTGTTGCCAGCCGTTAGTGTGGGGCGCTGTCCAGCAGCCTCCGAGGGCACACCACCCGCGGACCCTCCCCCCGCCCGCCCGGGGGGACCCCCAGGCCGGAGGGCCAGTAGAGCGATGTCCCTGCACAGCCAGTCGACGGCCTACCAGGCTGCCGCCACCCCCCAGTTCCCCCGGCACGTCGTCACCGCGGTCCTCGTCGCCCACGACGGAGCACGCTGGCTGCCCAAGACCCTCGCCGGGCTCCTCGGTCAGGAACGCCCCGCCCAGAACCACGTCGCCGCCGACACCGGCAGCGCCGACGACTCCGCCCGCCTGCTGTCCGAGGCCCTCGGCGACGACCGCGTCCTCCACCTCGCCCGCCGCACCGGATTCGGGGCCGCCGTCGACGAGGCCGCCCGCTCCGCCGGCACCCCCACCCCCGACGACCTGCCCTACCTCAAGCGGCCCAGCGGCTGGGACCCCGTCAGCCGCACCTGGCGCGACGACACCTACGACCTCCCCGAACTGCCCCACGGCGAACCCGTCCAGTGGCTCTGGCTGCTCCACGACGACAGCGCCCCCGAACCCGACGCCCTCACCGAACTGCTCCGCGTCGCCGACGAAAACCCCGACGCCGCCGTCATCGGCCCCAAACTCCGCGGCTGGTACGACCGCAAGCAGCTCCTCGAAGCCGGCGTCACCATCGCCCGCAACGGCCGCCGCTGGACCGGCCTCGACCGCCGCGAACAGGACCAGGGCCAGCACGACCAGGTCCGCCACGTCCTGTCCGTCTCCACCGCGGGCATGCTCGTGCGCCGCGACGTCTACGACGCCCTCGGCGGCTTCGACCGCCGCCTACCCCTCATGCGCGACGACGTCGACCTGTGCTGGCGCGCCCAGAGCGCCGGCCACACCGTCCTGGTCGCCCCCGACGCCGTCCTGCGGCACGCCGAGGCCGCCGCCCGCGAACGCCGCACCGTGGACTGCGCCGGCCGCAGCGCCGTCAGCCCGCACCGCGTCGACAAGGCCGGCGCCGTCTACACGATGCTCGCCAACACCTCCGGCCGGGCACTGCCGTACGTCCTGCTGCGCCTGATCACCGGCACGGTGCTGCGCACCCTCGGCTACCTCGTCGGCAAGGCCCCCGGCCAAGCCGTCGACGAGTTCACCGGCCTCCTCGCCACCCTGCTGCGCCCCGGCCGCATCCTCGGTGCCCGCCGCCGGCGCGGCCGCCCCGCCGTCCCCGCCGGGGACCTGCGCCCCCTGTTCCCGCCGCCCGGCGCCACCGTCCGGGCCGGTGCCGAACAGCTCGCCGGACACCTCGGCAGCGGCCGCGACACCGACGGCGCCACCGCCGGCCGGCACGGCGGAGCAGGCGAGTCCGGCCCCGGCGGCGAGGACGCCGACTACCTCCACGTCGAACGGTCCTCCCGCCTGAAGCGGATCGCCCGCAACCCCGCGCCGGTCCTCTTCGCCCTCCTCCTGCTGGTCTCCGTCATCGCCTGCCGCGGCCTCCTCGGCGGCGGCTCCCTCATGGGCGGCGCCCTGCTCCCCGCCCCCGACGGCGGCCTCGACCTCTGGCACCGCTACACCCGCGACTGGCAGCCCGTCGGCACCGGATCCACCGCCGGCGCACCCCCCTACCTCGCCGTCCTCGGAGCCCTGTCCACCCTGCTCCTCGGCTCCACCGACGCCGCCCTGACCCTGCTGCTGGTGTGCTCGGTCCCCCTCGCCGGACTCACCGCCTACTTCGCCTCCCGCCCCCTCGTCGACTCCCGACTGCTGCGCGCCTGGGCCGCCGTCGCCTACGCCTTCCTGCCCGCCGTCACGGGAGCCCTCGCCGGCGGCCGCCTCGGCACCGCCGTCCTCGCGATCCTCCTCCCGCTCCTCGCCCGCTCCGCCGTCTCCGCCCTCGGCCCCGCCGACGCCGCGGCCGACGCCCCCGACCAGCGGGGCGGACGGCGCGCGGTGTGGACGTACACCCTCCTGCTGACCCTGGCCACCGCCTTCACCCCCGTCGTGTGGCCGCTGGCCGTCGTCCTCGGCGCCGCCGCCGTGGTGCGGCGCCGCGCCGACCGGAAGGCGTACGGGCTGCGGTTGCTCGCGTCCCTCGCCGTCCCCCTCGTCGTCCTCGCCCCCTGGTCGATCGGGCTGCTCCTGCACCCGGGCCGCCTCCTGAACGAGGCCGGCCTGCCCGGCACCACCGGCCAGGCCACCGCCCTCGACCTCGTCGGCCTCAGCCCCGGCGGCCCCCGCACCCCCGGCGGCCTGCTGCTCCTCGGCATCGTCCTCGCCGCCCTGGCCGCCCTGCTGCGCGCCGAGCGGCGGCTCGCCGTCCGCGCCGCCTGGGTCGCCGCCCTCGCCGCCCTGGCCCTCGCCGTCGTGCTCAACCGGACCGGCTGGGCCGGACCCGCCGCCCTCGTGTACGGGCTCGCCCTGCTCGCCGCCGCCGCCGTCGGCGCCGACGGGGCCAAGCAGCGCGTCGCCGCCAGCAGCTTCGGCTGGCGCCAGCCCGCCGCCGCACTGATCGCCCTGGCGGCCGTCGCCGGCCCGCTGCTCGCCGCCGCCGGCTGGGCGGTCTCCGGAGCAGCCGGCCCGCTGGAGCGGCGCGACCCCGTCCAGGTACCCGCCTTCGTCGCCGAGGAGGGCGGCACCCGCGACCAGGCCCGCACCCTCGTCCTCGGCGGCACCTCACCCGCCACCGTCTCCTACACCCTCGTACGCGGCTCCGGCGGCAGCCTCGGCGACGCCGAACTCGCCGCCGACGCCGGCAGCACCCCCGCCCTGGACAAGGTCGTCTCCAGCCTCGTCGCCGGCTCCGGCGCCGACCAGAGCGACCAGCTCAGCGGCTACGGCGTCCGCTACGTCCTGGTCCGCGACAGCGCCCCGCAGCAGATGCACAAGGTCCTCGACACCACCCCCGGCCTGAGCCGGCTCAGCCAGCTCGACGGCAGCGCCCTGTGGCGGGTGGACCGCCAGGTCGCCCGGGCCGTCATCGTCTCCGGCAAGCCGGGCGAGGCCCCCATCCCCGTGGCCTCCGGCCCCGTCGAGGCCCACACCAAGATCCCTGCGGGCGAGGCGGGCCGCGTCCTGCGGATCGCCGACCGCGCGGCCCCCGGCTGGCGGGCCACCCTCGACGGCGAGCCGCTCAAGGCCAAGACCCTCGACGGCTGGGCCCAGGGCTTCGAACTGCCCGCCGCCGGCGGCCGCCTCGACCTCGTCCACGAGGACTCCTTCCCCCGGACCGCCTGGCACTGGGCCCAGGGCTCGCTCGCCCTGCTGCTGCTCGTGATGGCCCTGCCCGGCCGCCGTGCGAGCCTCGACGACGACCTGCCGGACGAGGACCCCGCCGCCGACCGGCCCGCCCCCGGCGAGGCCGGTGAGGGCCGCCGGGCCCGCCGCCTGCGCGCCGGGACCGACGAGCCGGCTGCCGCCCCCGTGGGCGGGGGCGCGGCCGAGCCCGCGGGAGCCGTCGCCGACCCGTACGCCGGGATCCCCGCGCAGCCGGTGTACGGGGAGGAGGCCTACGCGTACCAGGCGTACGGTGACCAGGGCCAGGGCGACCACGTTCACGGTCACCCGGGCTACGGTGACCAGGCCTACGCGTACGGGCAGGCGGCCCCGTCGCAGCCCCACGTCCCCACCCAGGCCGGGGAGCAGGAGCAGTACCCGTACCAGGGCTACGACCTCTACCAGGCTTACCCCCAGCAGCCCCAGCAGCCCCAGCAGCCCCAGCAGCCCCACGTCCACCCGTACCCGCACCCGTACGGGCAGCAGCCGTACGACGCCTACGGACAGCACGACCAGCGTCCCGACGGGAGCCACCAGCAGTGAAGCAGCGCGCATCCCTGACGCTGGCGGCCGCCGCCGCGGCCCTCGCAGCCTTCGCCGGCGCCGCCCACCTCACCGCGCCCGCCGCCCCGGTCGCCGACGACCGCAAGGCGGCCGCGCCCCGGATGCCGGTCGAGCGGTCCGCGCTCGTCTGCCCGGCGCCCAGCTCCTCCGACATCGCCGAGACCACGTACGCGGCGATCACCCCCGGCGCGGTCGGCGGCGGCTCGGGCTCCGCCCGCCTGCTCGGGGCCACCAAGGAGGCCAAGCCCGTCCTGGAACTGAAGGAGCGCGGGAAGCCGGTCGGCGCGACCGCCTCCGGCGCCGAGGCCCCGGGCCTCGCCGGCACCGCCGACGGCGTCCTCGCCCCCGGCTGGACGGCCCAGCAGACCACCAAGGTCTCGGTGGGCCGGGCCCGTGGCCTGCTCGGCGTCGGCTGTACGGCTCCCGGCACCGATTTCTGGTTCCCCGGCGCGAGCACCGCCAAGGGGCGCGAGGACTACGTGCACCTCACCAACCCGGACGACACCGCCGCCGTGATCGACGTCAAGATGTTCGGCCCCGACGGCGTGGTCAAGGACGAGACCGGGGTCAGCGAGAACATCCGCATCGACCCCCGCTCCACCAAGGCGATCTCGCTGGCCTCCCTCGCGCCCGGCAAGGAGCTGGCCGACGTCACCGCGCACGTGACCACCCGCGCCGGCCGCGTCGGCGCATCCCTCCAGGTCGGCGAGGAAGGCGTCGGGGCGGACTGGCTGCCGGCCTCCGCCGATCCGGCCGCCGCGCAGGTGCTGCCCGGGATCCCCGCGGACGCCACCTCCGTGAAGCTGATCGCGTTCGCGCCCGGCGAGGAGGACGCGGACCTCTCCGTGAAGCTGGCCGGACCGAACGGCTCGATCAGCCCGGCCGGCACCGAGCAGCTGCACGTCAAGGCCGGTATGACGGCGAGCGTGGACCTGGGGGACGTCACCCGCGGCGAGGCGGGCTCGCTGCTGCTCGCCCCGGCCGACCCGAAGAAGGCCGTACCGGTCGTGGCGGCGCTGCGCGTGGTCCGCGGCAGTGGCGCCAAGCAGGAGCTGGCCTTCGTACCGTCCGCCGGACCGGTGGGCGCGCGGGCCACCGTCGCCGACAACCGGGCCGACGAGAACGCGAGCGTGCTGTCGCTGACCGCGGTCGGGGCCGACGCGAAGGTGAAGGTCACCGCCTCGCCGGGGACGGAGGCGGGCGAGCAGGCATCGAAGGAGGTCACCGTCAAGGCGGGCACCACGCAGACCGTCCCCCTGGCTCCGGCGGGGGCGAAGGGCGCCTACGCGCTGACCGTCGAAACCCTCTCAGGCGGCCCGGTCCACGCGGCGCGCACGCTGACGCTGCCCCACGAGGGCGTCGTGATGTTCACCGTCCAGACCCTGTCCGACGACCGCGGGACGGTCCCGGTGCCCAAGGCCGTGCAGGACCTCTCGGTGCTCACCGGATAGCCGACCCCGGGGCGGGGCGAGCTCCCGCCCCGCCCGGCGCCCGGTGGGCGTCAGTCCTGGCCGTACCGCGGATCCACCGTCTCGGGGGACAACCCCAGCAGCTCCGCCACCTGCTCCACCACGACCTCGTGCACGAGCAACGCCCGGTCGTCCCGCGTCTTCGACCGGATCTCCACCGGCCGCCGGAACACCACGATCCGCGCCGGCCTCCCCGGGCCCGCCGGCTCCGACAGCGCGCCCAACGGCACCGCCTCGTCGTTCCAGCCGCCGTCGGGCCCGCCCGGCGGCCCGGGCACGTCCGCGACCAGGAACTCCACTTCGGCCAGCTGCGGCCAGCGCCGCTCCAGCCGCTCGACCGACTCCCGTACGAGGTCGCCGAAGAGCTCGGCCCGGCTCGCGGCCAGGGGCACCTGGGGCGGGGCCACCGGTCCCCGCATCCCCCGCCCGTGCCGGTCGCGCCGGCGGACGCGCGGTGCGGCGGGGGGATCGGCGGGATGCGGTGCGCGGGGCGGCACAGGACTGTCGGTCACCCCCGCAGCGTAGCCCCGAAACGGGCCCCGACCGGGGCGTTTCGGCATCCACCGGGCCCCGTCGAGGAGGCGACACGGGGGAGTGACCGGCGGGAGAGTCGTCGCGGCCCGGTCAAGAGTGCGGTACCGTCCAACGTCGTGAGCCTTGTACGTCGCTGTTCGCGCACCGCGTGCGGCCGCCCTGCCGTCGCGACCCTGACGTACGTCTACGCCGACTCGACCGCAGTTCTCGGCCCGCTCGCCACGTACGCCGAACCCCACTGTTACGACCTGTGCGCCGAGCACTCCGAGCGCCTCACCGCGCCGCGCGGCTGGGAGGTCGTGCGCCTGACCGACGGGTCGGGTCCGTCCCGCCCGAGCGGCGACGACCTCGAAGCACTGGCCAACGCCGTCCGCGAGGCGGCCCGCCCGCAGGACCGCGCCGCCGAGGCCGGCCGGGGATCCGCCCAGGGCGGCCCGGGGTCCGGCGGGGAGACCCGCCGCGGGCACCTGCGCGTGCTGCGCTCCCCCGACTCCTGAGGGCCGCAGCTTCCGACGGGGTCCCCGGGACCACGGAGTCCCCGGGACCACGGCGTCCCGCGGGCACCACGGCCCGATCGGACGATCTCCCCGCACGGTAGGTTTGGCCCCCGCACAGGACTTTCAGGAGGGCAGGCAGTGGCCGCAGATTTCTCGAACATCGTCAAGGCGTACGACGTACGCGGCGTCGTGCCCGACGAGTGGGACGAATCGCTGGCCGAGCTCTTCGGTGCCGCCTTCGTCGAGGTCACCGCCGCCACGGCGATCGTCGTGGGCCACGACATGCGGCCCTCCTCCCCCGGCCTGTCGGCCGCCTTCGCGCGCGGCGCCGCCGCCCGCGGCACCGACGTCACGCTGATCGGGCTGTGCTCCACCGACCAGCTGTACTACGCCTCCGGCAAGCTCGACCTGCCCGGCGCCATGTTCACCGCCTCCCACAACCCGGCCCGGTACAACGGCATCAAGCTCTGCCGCGCCGGCGCCGCCCCCGTCGGCCAGGACACCGGCCTGGCGGCCGTCCGGGAGCTCGTCGAGAAGTGGTCCGAGGAAGGCCTCCCCGCCGCCCCCGAGGGCACCACCCCCGGCACCGTCACCGAGCAGGACACCCTCATCGGCTACGCCGAGCACCTCAAGTCGCTCGTCGACCTCAGCGGGATCCGCCCCCTGAAGGTCGTCGTGGACGCCGGCAACGGCATGGGCGGCCACACCGTCCCGACCGTCTTCGAGGGCCTGCCGCTGGAACTCGTACCGATGTACTTCGAGCTCGACGGCACCTTCCCGAACCACGAGGCCAACCCCCTCGACCCGAAGAACATCGTCGACCTCCAGGCCCGCGTGCGCGCCGAGGGCGCCGACCTCGGCCTCGCCTTCGACGGCGACGCCGACCGCTGCTTCGTCGTCGACGAACGCGGCGAGGGCGTCTCCCCGTCCGCGATCACCGCGCTCGTCGCGGCCCGTGAACTCGCCCGCAACGGCGGCACCGGCACGGTCATCCACAACCTGATCACCTCCTGGTCCGTCCCCGAGGTCGTCCGCGAGAACGGCGGCACCCCCGTCCGCACCCGCGTCGGCCACTCCTTCATCAAGGAGGAGATGGCCCGCACCGGCGCCATCTTCGGCGGCGAGCACTCGGCGCACTACTACTTCAAGGACTTCTGGAACGCCGACACCGGCATGCTCGCCGCGCTCCACGTCCTCGCCGCCCTCGGCGGCCAGGAGGGCCCCCTCTCCGCCCTCGTCGCCTCCTACGACCGCTACACCGGCTCCGGCGAGATCAACTCCACCGTCACCGACCAGGCCGCCCGCATCGCCGCCGTCAAGGCCGCGTACGGCGACGCCGACGGCGTCACCCTCGACCAGCTGGACGGCCTCACCGCCACTTCCGCCGACTGGTGGTTCAACCTGCGCCCCTCCAACACCGAGCCGCTGCTGCGCCTCAACGTGGAGGCCCGTGACCCCGAGACCCTCGCCCGGGTCCGCGACGAGGTCCTGGCCCTGGTCCGAGCCTGACCACCGTGCCACCACAGCGCCACCGCCGGGCCGCGCGAGACGCGGCCCGGCGGTACGCTGACCTCGCCCAATCCGCATGTTCGAAGGGAAGCGCCCCATGCCGCTCGAAGCCGGCCTTCTGGAGATCCTCGCCTGCCCCGCCTGCCACTCGCCCCTGGAGGACAAGTCGGCCGACGAGACGGCTCCCGAGCTGATCTGCACCGGCCGGGACTGCGGCCTCGCCTACCCGGTCCGCGACGGCATTCCGGTCCTCCTCGTGGACGAGGCCCGCCGCCCCGCCTGAGTACGTCCAGCCGCACGACGCACAGGGCGCCCGTCGCAGCGCCGGGCGCCCGAGCAACCGAGTCGCCCGCCCTTCTGAACCAGCCGGAGGCCGCCATGCTCGACGAGTCGCTCCTCGACGCCCCGGAGGAGCTCGCCCGCACCGACCGCCGCGGCCTGCTCCGCGGAGCCGCCGAGGCCGGGGCCAGGGTCCGCACCGCAGCCCGGCACGCCAGCGAGGCCGGCCTGGCCGACCTGCGCCCCGACGGCCGGCCCCGCGCCGTGCTCATCGCCGGCCCCGGCACCGCCGCCACCGGTGTGGCCGACCTGCTCGGCGCCCTCGCCGGAGCCTCCGCCCCCGTCACCCGGTTGCACCCCACCGGCGTCGCCCATGCCCCCGGCGCCCTGCGCTGGACCCTGCCCGGCTGGGCCGGCCCCGTCGACCTGCTGCTCATCACCACCACCGACGGCACCGAGCCCGGCCTCGCCGTCCTCGCCGAGCAGGCCTACCGCCGCGGCTGCACCGTCGTCGCCGTCGCTCCCGAGCGCTCCCCGCTCACCGAGGCCGTCGACGCCGCCCACGGACTCCTCGTCCCCATGGCGAAGGCCCCGTACCAGGAGTACGACGAGTCCGCCGCGGCCGGACCCGGCGCCCTGTGGGCCCTGCTCACCCCGCTCCTGCTGCTCCTCGACAAGGTCGGCCTCATCACCGCCGCGCCCGAGACCCTCCAGCACGTCGCCGACCGCCTCGACCGCACCGCCGAACGCTGCGGCCCCGCCATCGCCACCTACTCCAACCCCGCCAAAACCCTCGCCGCCGAGCTCGCCGACTCCCTCCCCCTCATCTGGAGCGAGGGCACCGGCGCCGGACCGGCCGGCCGCCGCTTCGCCGCCACCCTCGCCGAGCTCGCCGGCCGCCCCGCCCTGGCCGGCGACCTCCCCGAGGCGCTGCCCGCCCACGGTGTCCTGCTCGCCGGGGCCTTCGCGGCCGGTGCCGACCCCGAGGACTTCTTCCGTGACCGGGTCGAGGAGCCCCAGGCCCTCCGCGCCCGCGTCGTCCTGCTCCGCGACCGGCCCACGGGCGGCCTCTCCGCCGCCCCCGCCGCGCGCGAGCTCGCCCTCAGCCACGACACGGCCGTCAGCGAGCTCGAACCCGAGGAAGGCGGCGAGCTCGAACAGCTCGCGGAACTCCTCGCCGTCACGGACTTCGCCACGGCCTACCTCGCCCTCGCGGCCACCCGAGGACACGGCTGAGCACGGTCCCGTGCCTGCCCTCTATCCAGGAAGACGGACGACGATGGACCGCCTGACGAACACGATCCGCCCCTACGCCTGGGGATCGACCACCGCGATCCCCGCGCTCCTCGGCACCGAGCCCACCGGAGAACCGCAGGCCGAGCTGTGGATGGGCGCCCACCCCGGCGCGCCCTCCCGCCTCGACCGCGGCGCCGGCGAAACCACCCTCACGGACGTCATCGCCGCCGACCCCGAGCGCGAGCTCGGCGCCGCCGCCGTCGCCAAGTTCGGCCCCCGCCTGCCCTTCCTCTTCAAGATCCTCGCAGCCGGCGCCCCCCTCTCCCTCCAGGTCCACCCCGACCTCGAACAGGCCCGCGCCGGCTACGCCGAGGAGGAGCGCCGCGGCATCCCGATCGACGCCGCCCACCGCAACTACAAGGACCCCAACCACAAGCCCGAGGTGCTCTGCGCACTCACCCCCTTCGAGGGACTGTGCGGCTTCCGCCCGCCCCTGGAGGCCGCCCGACTCCTCGACGGCCTACAGGTCAACTCCCTCAAGCCGTACGTGGACCTGCTGCGGGCCCACCCCGAGGAGGCGGCCCTGCGCGAGATGCTCACCGCCGTACTGACCGCAGACCGCGCCGAGATGGCCCACTCCGTCGCCGAGGCCGCGGCCGCCGCCGAACGGCTCGCGGGCCCGTACACCCCGTACGCCACCCTCGTGCACCACCACCCCGGCGACCCGGGCGTGATCGCCGCCATGCTGCTCAACCACGTCCGACTCCAGCCCGGTGAGGCCCTGTTCCTCGGCGCGGGCGTCCCCCACGCCTACCTCGACGGCCTCGGCGTCGAACTGCTCTCCAACTCCGACAACGTGCTGCGCGCAGGACTCACCCCCAAGCACGTGGACGTGCCCGAACTGCTGCGGATCGTCCGGTTCGAGCCGGGCGACCCGGCGCTGCTGCGCCCCGAGGGCAACGGCGAAGAGGTCTACGAGACCCCCATCGACGAGTTCCGGCTCTCCCGTTTCACCCTCGCCCCGGGCGCCGCCCCCAGCACCCTCCCGTCCGGCGCCCCGCAGATCCTGTTGTGCACGGCGGGCCGCCCGAAGGCCGGCGAACTGACCCTCGCCCCGGGCGAATCGGTGTTCGTGCCGGCCGGCGAGCAGACCGAACTGTCCGGCACGGGCACCGTCTACCGCGCCACCGTCGTCCTCTGACGCCGCCGGCCGGGCCGGAGCCCGCGGCGGCGGCTGCAAGAATGTGCGGCCGTAGCGCGGCGCCCCGGCCTGGGCCGCCGTACCGAGGAAGGGACATCAAGCACCCATGAGTGCGTCGGGCGGAACCAGGGCGATCGTGGCGGCACTCGCCGCCAACCTCGCCATCGCGGTAGCCAAGTTCGTGGCCTTCGTCTTCAGCGGCTCGTCGTCGATGCTCGCGGAGAGCGTCCACTCGCTGGCGGACTCCGGAAACCAGGGACTGCTGCTGCTCGGCGGGAAGAAGGCCCAGCGCGAGGCAACACCGCAACACCCCTTCGGGTACGGGCGCGAGCGCTACATCTACGCGTTCCTGGTCTCCATCATCCTGTTCTCGGTCGGCGGCATGTTCGCCCTCTACGAGGGCTACGAGAAGATCAAGCACCCGCACCCGATCGAGGACTGGTGGTGGCCGATCGGCGTCCTGGTCTTCGCCATCATCGCGGAGAGCTTCTCCTTCCGTACGGCGATCAAGGAGTCGAACGAGCTCCGCGGTGGCCTCACCTGGACCCAGTTCGTCAGGCGGGCCAAGGCCCCCGAGCTGCCGGTCGTCCTCCTGGAGGACCTCGGCGCGCTGGTCGGCCTCGTGCTCGCCCTGGGCGGCGTCGGCCTCGCCCTGCTGACCGGCGACGGCGTGTGGGACGGCATCGGCACCCTCGCCATCGGCACCCTGCTCATCCTGATCGCGGTCGTCCTGGCGGTGGAGACCAAGTCCCTGCTGCTCGGTGAGGCCGCGGGCCTGGAGGAGATCGAGAAGATCGAGGCCGCGGTCGTCGACGGCGAGACCGTCACCGGCCTCATCCACATGCGGACCCTGCACCTGGGGCCCGAAGAGCTCCTCGTCGCCGCCAAGATCGCCGTCCGGCACGCCGACTCGGCGGCGACCGTCGCCGCGGCGATCGACGCGGCCGAGGCCCGCATCCGCGAGGCGGTCCCGATCGCCCGCGTGATCTACCTGGAGCCGGACATCTACAGCGAGGAGGCGGCGGCCGCGGGCAAGGACCCGGCCGCCACCCCGGGCGGCCCCGGCGCGCACTGACCGCAGGGCCCACGGCCCGAGGCCCACGGCCCGAGGTTCACGGCGAAGCCCCCGCAGCACGCGCTGCGGGCTG
>NZ_JBHWJJ010000129.1:0-24665 GCF_042732005.1 Streptomyces sp. NPDC059851
GGGCCCGAACTGGCCCACGGTCGGCCGGGATTCCTTCGTACGCACTAACTATTTGGGGCGCCCCCCGGGGGGGGGGGCCGCCCTTCGGCCTGTCCGCGGCCAGTTCGGGCCCCTGAGGGCCCCTCAGGGGCCTCAGGGGCCCCAAGGGCCTCGGACGGTCAAGTCGTCGGACGGATCAGGTCAGACGAGGTCGCCGCCGGGGAGCTCGACCTTGGCCCCCAGCTCGACGAGCTTCTCCATGAAGTTCTCGTAGCCGCGGTTGATGAGGTCGATGCCGTGGACCCGCGAGGTGCCCTCGGCCGCCAGCGCCGCGATCAGGTACGAGAACCCGCCGCGCAGGTCGGGGATGACCAGGTCGGCGCCCTGCAGCTTGGTGGGACCGGAGACGACCGCCGAGTGCAGGAAGTTGCGCTGGCCGAAGCGGCAGGCGGAGCCGCCCAGGCACTCGCGGTACAGCTGGATGTGCGCGCCCATCTGGTTGAGGGCGGAGGTGAACCCGAGGCGGGACTCGTAGACCGTCTCGTGGACGATCGACAGGCCGGTGGCCTGGGTCAGGGCCACCACCAGCGGCTGCTGCCAGTCGGTCTGGAAGCCGGGGTGCACGTCCGTCTCCAGGGCGATCGCGTTGAGCGGGCCGCCCGGGTGCCAGAAGCGGATGCCCTCGTCGTCGATCTCGAAGGCGCCGCCGACCTTCCGGTACGTGTTCAGGAAGGTCATCATCGAGCGCTGCTGGGCGCCGCGCACGTAGATGTTGCCGCCGGTCGCCAGGGCCGCGGAGGCCCACGAGGCGGCTTCGAGGCGGTCCGGGAGCGCCTTGTGGTTGTAGCCGCCGAGGCGGTCGACACCGGTGATCCGAATGGTCCGGTCGGTGTCCATGGAGATGATCGCGCCCATCTTCTGCAGGACGCAGATGAGGTCCTCGATCTCGGGCTCGACCGCGGCGTTGCTCAGCTCGGTGACGCCCTCGGCCAGGACGGCCGTGAGCAGCACCTGCTCGGTCGAGCCGACCGAGGGGTACGGCAGGCGGATCTTGCAACCGCGCAGCCGCTGCGGGGCCTCCAGGTACTGGCCGCCTTCGCGCTTCTCGATGGTCGCGCCGAACTGGCGCAGCACGTCGAAGTGGAAGTCGATCGGCCGGCCGCCGATGTCGCAGCCGCCCAGGCCCGGGATGAAGGCGTGGCCGAGGCGGTGCAGCAGCGGGCCGCAGAAGAGGATCGGGATGCGGGACGAGCCCGCGTGGGCGTCGATGTCGGCGACGTTCGCGCTCTCGACGTGCGTCGGGTCGAGCACCAGCTCGCCGGGCTCCTCGCCGGGGCGAACGGTCACCCCGTGGAGCTGGAGCAGGCCGCGGACGACCCGCACGTCGCGGATGTCGGGAACGTTGCGGAGCCGGCTGGGCTCGCTGCCGAGCAGAGCGGCGACCATGGCCTTGGGCACGAGGTTCTTCGCACCGCGGACACGGATCTCGCCCTCGAGCGGGGTACCGCCGTGGACAAGCAGGACATCGTCTGTGCCGGTCATGAATCTCGCGTTCCGGAAGGGGTCCTCCCGGCATGGCCGGGGGAGATGGGCAGGGGCCAGGGAAAAGGGTAAGGGGCAGTGCCCCCCTGTTCGTAAGGCCGACGCGGCCGGATGGGCGTCATGAAACGGCCACAACACCCTCCGTGCCCACCCGCTGGCGGAGCGTCGCATTCCGCCGGTTCCGGAACCCGTGACGTCCCCCTCCCCGGAAGTTCCCGGGCCCGGACCGCGGTCCGGTTCCGGGGCCGCAGGGCCGGTGCGCGCTCCTTCTTGCTGCCGTGCGCCCGGCCCGCCCGGCACCGGATCGGAGATCCGGCTCCCCCCGAAGGGCGAATGTGCGAGATCATGTCGGCATGACCGAGGTGTCCTCCCTCACAGGGCGGCTGCTCGTGGCCACCCCCGCCCTCGCGGATCCGAACTTCGACCGCGCGGTGGTGCTGCTGCTCGACCACGACGAGCAGGGCTCGCTCGGCGTGGTCCTCAACCGGCCCACCCCCGTCGTGGTCGGCGACATCCTCCTGCCCTGGGCGGCCCTCGCCGGCGATCCCGGGGTCGTCTTCCAGGGCGGCCCGGTCGGCCTGGACTCGGCGCTCGGGATCGCGGTCATCCCGGGTGACGAGGGGCCGCTCGGATGGCGCCGGGTGCACGGGGCGATCGGCCTCGTCGACCTGGAGGCTCCGCCGGAGCTGCTGGCCCCGGCGCTCGGATCGCTGCGGATCTTCGCCGGCTACTCCGGATGGGGGCCCGGCCAGCTGGAGGACGAGCTCGGCGACGGCGCCTGGTACGTCGTGGAGTCGGAGCCGGGTGACATCTCCTTCCCCGACCCCGCCGGGCTGTGGCGGGCGGTGCTGCGCCGGCAGCGCAGCGAGCTCGCGATGGTCGCCACGTATCCCGACGACCCGTCGCTGAACTGACCCGCGCGCGGATCGGTACCCTGGCTTGCATGAGCACTCTTGAGCCCGAGCGCGGGACTGGTACGGGGACCCTCGTAGAGCCGACGCCGCAGGTGTCCCACGGCGACGGCGACCACGAGCGCTTCGCCCACTACGTCCAGAAGGACAAGATCATGGCGAGCGCACTCGACGGGACCCCCGTCGTGGCGCTCTGCGGCAAGGTGTGGGTGCCGGGCCGGGACCCGAAGAAGTACCCGGTCTGTCCCATGTGCAAGGAGATCTACGACTCCATGGGCTCCGGCGGGGACAAGGACAAGGGCGGCAAGGACAAGTAGTCGCTGGCCGCAGTCGCTGGCCGCAGTCACGGCCGCAGCCGCCGGCCTCCGTGGTCCGGTCGCCCGTCCGGCCTTCGAGGGCCGGTCCGGCCCCGATCCGGATCCGGCTCGGCGGAACCGGGGCCCCCGGGGCACGCACGCGCGTATCCGGGGGCCTTCGCGCGTACTAGGGTCGGCGGCGTCACGAGCGCCCCGCGCCCCGTGTGCCGCGCAGGGCGCGACTCAGCGCTGCTGCGAAGGGCCGCCGCATGGACCTGATCCCCGCACCCCGCACCGCCGATCTGCGCGAGGACGCGCCCCCCTACGTGTTCGGGCCCCGACCCGCACTCACCGCAGGACCGGGCACCGGGGGCACGGCCCGCTGGCTGCGCCGCGAACTGGGCGCCGCCACCGGCTGGGACCTGCTGCCGACCGAACCGGACCGCGGCGTCGGTGACGGTGGGGGTGAGGGCTCCGGCGGTGTTGCGGGCTCCGGTGACGGCTCCGGCGGCGGGGCGGGCGGCATCCGGCTGCGCATCGACGAGGGGCTCACCGCGCGCCTCGGACCCGAGGGGTACGTGCTCACCGTCGACGGCTCCGGAGCGGATCTCGCCGGCGCCTCCCCGGCGGGCGTCTTCTGGGCCGCCCAGACCCTGCGCCAGCTGCTCGGCCCGGACGCGTACCGGCGGGCCGCGCCGCTCGGCGCCGCCGGGCGGGTGTGGAGCCTGCCCCGCGGGACCGTGGAGGACGCCCCCCGCTTCGGGTGGCGCGGCATGCTGCTGGACGTGGCCCGGCACTTCACGCCGAAGAGCGGCGTCCTGCGCTGGCTCGACCTGCTGGCCGCCCACAAGCTCAACGTGCTGCACCTGCACCTGACCGACGACCAGGGCTGGCGCATCGAGATCGCACGCCACCCGCGCCTCACCGAGGTCGGCTCCTGGCGCCCGCGCAGCCGCTGGGGCCACCGCGCCTCGCCGCTGTGGAACGACACACCCCACGGCGGCTTCTACACCCGGGACGACATCCGCGAGATCGTCGCCTACGCCGCCGAACGGCACGTCCGGCTGGTCCCGGAGATCGACGTACCGGGTCATTCGCAGGCGGCCATCGCCGCGTACCCCGAACTGGGGAACACCGACGTCGTCGACACCGCCGCGCTGGGCGTGTGGGACGACTGGGGGATCAGCGAGAACGTCCTCGCGCCGACCGAGGCCGTACTGCGCTTCTACGAGGGCGTGTTCGAGGAGCTGCTGGAGCTGTTCCCCGCGGAGGTCTCCCCGTTCGTGCACGTGGGCGGCGACGAGTGTCCCAAGGCGCAGTGGAGGGCCTCGCCCGCCGCACAGCAGCGGATCCGCGAGCTGGGCGTGGACGGCGAGGACGGGCTGCAGTCGTGGTTCGTCCGGCACTTCGACCGCTGGCTGGCGCAGCGCGGGCGGCGGCTGATCGGCTGGGACGAGATCCTGGAGGGCGGGCTCGCGCCCGGAGCTGCGGTCTCCTCGTGGCGCGGCTACGCGGGCGGGATCGCCGCCGCCGAGGCGGGACACGACGTCGTGATGTGCCCCGAGCAGCACGTGTACCTGGACCACCGTCAGGCGGCGGGCCCCGACGAGCCGGTGCCGATCGGGTACGTCCGCACATGGGAGGACGTGTACCGGTTCGAGCCGGTGCCGCCGAAGCTGTCGGGGGCGGCCGCGGAGCGGGTCCTCGGCGCCCAGGCCAACGTGTGGACCGAGGTGATGGAGCACCAGGGCCGCGTCGACTACCAGGTGTTCCCACGGCTCGCGGCCTTCGCCGAGGTGGTGTGGTCGGCGCTGCCGGTACCGGACGAGCGGGACCACGCCGGCTTCGGGGCCCGGATGGCCGGGCACCGGCGCCGCCTTGACGTGCTGGGCGTCGAGTACCGGCCGCCCGGCGGGCCGTTGCCGTGGCAACGCAGGCCCGGGGTGCTCGGACGTCCGATCGAAGGGGAGCCGCCGAACGTGTGAGTCGGGGTGGCGGGCGGGGCGCGCGGACCGGCCCGCCGCCCGCCGCGCGCCCCTGTGGCCGCGGAGCGCGCGCGGGGCCGTACGGGTCTCCCGGAGTGGGCTCCCGCCCCGGCCCGGGGGCGGTCCGGAGCGCATTCGGAATCCTCGGGAATTCTCCGGAGATCTCTGGAACTCCTGGGGATTCCGGGGCGTCCTACGTGCTTGGGGGTCGTTGGGAACTCTTGCTCGATCCATGCGTACGGGGTGCACTTCGGAGCGAAGCGCTGCAACCGTGGTGAACCGCTGCGCAATACGGGATTCGGTTGATTCGCCTGATACGGACGATTCGGCTGATACGGGTGAATCCGGACGGTCGGGAGCTCGAAGGGGCGCCCGACGGACCCTCGCGCCGGGTGGTGGGGAAGATGTGCCAGAGTTGCCACGTCCCGGCGGTGAGCACGTACCGTACGGCGGACAGGCGTGAGCGCCGGGACCGGGACATCGGGAAGGGGCAGCTGGGTTGACCACGCACGCACCGCACACACCGCAGGCGGCGCAGACCGTGACGCTGCCGGCCTCGCTCGACGAGGCCGTGGCGGCACTCGCCGCCATGCCCGCCGCCGTGCCCGTGGCCGGCGGCACCGACCTCATGGCCGCCGTCAACGCCGGACTGCTACGGCCGGCCGGCCTGGTGAGCCTGGGCCGGATCAACGAGATCCGCGGCTGGCAGTACCAGGAGGACGGCCACGCCCTGCTCGGCGCCGGCCTCACCCACGCCCGGATGGGCCGCCCCGACTTCGCCGCGCTGATGCCGGCGCTGGCCGCCGCCGCGCGGGCCGCCGGGCCGCCGCAGATCCGCAACGCCGGCACCCTCGGCGGGAACATCGCGAGCGCCGCGCCGACGGGCGACACCCTGCCCGTGCTGGCCGCGCTGGAGGCCACCGTCATCATCGTCGGCCCGATCGGGCAGCGCGAGATCCCGGTCTCGTACCTGCTGGCCGGCCGCGAGATGCTGCGACCCGGCGAGCTGATCGGCTTCGTGCGGGTGCCGCTGCTGCACGCCCCGCAGGTGTTCCTCAAGGCCACCGGGCGTACCGGCCCGGGGCGCGCCGTGGCGTCCGTGGGGCTCGTACTGGATCCAGCGCGCCGGGGTGTGCGCTGTGCGGTCGGCGCGGTCGCCCCGATGCCGCTGCGGCCGCTGGAGGCCGAGCAGTGGGTGGCCTCGCTGATCGACTGGGACGGGGAGCGGAACCTGGCCCCCGAGGCGCTGGAGGCCTTCGGTGACTACGTCGCCGCCGCCTGCGTCCCCGACCAGGGGGAACCGGTTGCTCCCGGTGTACTGCATCTGCGGCGGACGGTGGCCGTGCTGGCGCGCAGGGCCCTGGGGAGGGCGCTGACCTCATGAGTGGGAACGAGAACGTGAGCGGAACGACGGGGGACACGGGCGGCCAGGCCGCCCCGGCGTGGGGCTGGCAGCCGGTGCCGCAGAGCGGCGAGTTCAACGACGCCGCCGACGCAACGGCCTTCGTGAGCCTGCCGCCGGACATGCTGGACGCCCTCGGCAAGGGGGAGCCGCTGGCCGCGCCCGGGCACGGGTACGTCCCGCCACCGATGATCGTCCCGCTGGGTTCCGCCGGTACGGATCCGGCGACGACGGGGACGTGGACGATCCCGGCGCAGTGGCCGGACGCCGGCGGCCACCCGGCCGAGGCGTCCGCCGCGGTGGCCGGTGCGGCGGGTGTCCCCGGTGCGGCGGGTGTCCCCGGTGCGGCGGGCGGTGCTCCGGCGGCCCCGGTCGGCGGGCCGATCCCGGCGTCGATCCCGATCCCGGCCGCGGTCGCGGCGGAGTTCGCGGACGCCGTGCCGGGCCAGGAGCAGGCCGGCCCCGAGGGCGGCGAAGATCCCGGCGAGACGGCGGAGTGGCACTTCCCCGATGCGCTGCGGGCGGAGGAGCCGGTGACCACCGGCCAGTGGACCCTGCCGGAACTCCACGACCAGACGGGCGAGTTCCGGACCGGCGCGCCGCCGACCGCCGACTGGAGCCAGGCCCCGGCGACCCTGCCGGGCGGCGCCCCCGCCCCGTGGGCGGCGCAGCCCGGCTTCGAGAGCGTGCAGGCGGACGCCCCGCTGAGCTCGGGCGTGCTCCCGGACGACCGGTCGGACAACGGCCCGGGCACGTCCGGCGCCGGCCAGCGGCTCCTCGGCGGCCCCGGCGTCGGCGTTCCCGGCCGCGGCCCGCGCGTGCTGGGCGGCCCGGGTGTGGGCACCCCGCTCCCGGAGGGCGAGCCGGCGCACCCCGCCCCGTACGACATCGAGGCCGCGCACGCCCCCGCGGCGGCTGCGGCCGGCCTGCAGGTGCCCGCAGACGCGTACGCGCGCGCACACGAGCAGCACGACCACGGCCAGCACGACCACGGCCAGCAGGACCACGGCCAGTACGGCCAGGTCCGCTACGAGCCCGAGCACGCACCCGAGCACGGGCAGGGGCACGGGCACACGCTCGGCCACGGCGTCGCCTTCGGCGACGGGCAGGGGCACGGGCACACGCTCGGCCACGGGATCGCCTTCGGCGACGTGCACGGCCCCGGGCAGCCCGAGCAGGCGCAGCCCGCCGGCGTTCCCGCCGACGTGTCGGCGGAGGCGCCGACCGAGGCGCCCGGACTGCACACGGGCGCCGAGCACGAGAACCACCACGCGGCGCCGTCCGAGGCGCAGCCGGCCGACGCGCCGGGGGAGTACGTGGTCGCGGGCGGCCCCGCGGGGCCGGCCGGGCAGGCGGGGGCGAGCGGCCACGGCTTCCCGGTATCCGGTCACGGCGCCGGTCCGGAGGAGGGGGCGGAGCAGGACCCGCCGCAGCCCCAGCCCGGTCAGCAGTCGCAGGCGCAGTCCGTTGCGGTGCCGGGCGGCCACGGCCACGGTCCGGCGGCCGGGGCCGGCCACGAGCCGGGGCACGAGCCCGGCCGGGCAGCCCGCCCGGCGGACGAGCACGACCTCACGGGATCCGCGCACGGCGCCCCGGCGGAGCCGGCCGGGGTGGACGGGCACGGCTTCGCCGGAGCCGCCGCGGGGCCCCCGGGCGGAGCCGCGGCCGGGGCGGTGCCGGGTACGGACTCCGCGGACGGTGCCGTGCCACCGCCGGATGCGAGCATCGGGGAAGGGATCCCGCTCGCGGGGCCCTCGTACGAGGAAGAGCAGGCGGCCGCCGCGGCCGTCGCCCATCACGAGCACCCGATGGCTTCGTACGTGCTGCGCGTCAACGGCGCCGACCGGCCGGTCACCGGCGCGTGGATCGGCGAGTCGCTGCTGTACGTGCTGCGCGAGCGCCTCGGCCTGGCGGGCGCCAAGGACGGCTGCTCGCAGGGCGAGTGCGGGGCCTGCGCCGTGCAGGTCGACGGGCGGCTCGTGGCGTCCTGCCTGGTCCCGGCCGCGACGGCCGCGGGCAGCGAGGTCCGTACGGTCGAGGGGCTCGCGAGCGGCGGGGAACTCTCGGACGTGCAGCAGGCGTTGTGCAGGTCGGGTGCGGTGCAGTGCGGGTTCTGCGTGCCGGGTATGGCGATGACCATCCACGACCTGCTGGAGGGCAACCACGCCCCCAGCGACCTGGAGACCCGCCAGGCACTGTGCGGGAACCTGTGCCGCTGCTCCGGCTACAAGGGCGTCCTGGAGGCGGTCCGCGAGGTCGTCGCCGAGCGCGCGGAGGCCGAAGCGGCAGCGGCCGAGGGCGGCGCGGCCGAGGCCCCGCGCATCCCGCACCAGGCACAGCCCGGCGAGGGCGGGATCCACCACAACGGAGGCATGGCGTGAGCGGGCAGGACGCAGCCACGGCGACGGCGACGACGACCGTCACGGTCACCACGAGCGTTGCGGGCGGCGCCGCGGGCGCCGGCGGCGCGGCCGAAACCGCGGAGCCGACGGTTCCGCGCGGTATCGGCGCCTCCGTGCCCGCCGCCGACGCGCGCGCCAAGACCGAGGGCACCTTCCCCTACGCCGCCGACCTGTGGGCCGAGGGGCTGCTGTGGGCCGCCGTGCTGCGGTCCCCGCACGCCCACGCCCGGATCCTGTCCATCGACACCTCCGCCGCCGCCGAGATGCCCGGCGTCCGCGCGGTCGTCACGCACGCCGACGTCCCCGGCGCGACCACGCACGGCCGCCGGATCGCCGACCGGCCGGTGTTCGCGCACGACGTCGTACGGCACCACGGCGAGCCGATCGCCGCCGTCGCCGCCGACCACCCCGACACGGCGCGGCTCGCGGCCGCCGCCATCACCGTCGAGTACGAGCTCCTCGACGCGGTCACCGACCCCGAGCAGTCCTTCGGCGCCCCGCCGCTGCACCCCGACGGCAACCTGATCCGGCACATCCCGCTCCGCTACGGCGACCCGGAGGCCACGGGCGAGGTGGTCGTCGAGGGCCTGTACCGGATCGGGCGGCAGGACCCGGCGCCCATCGGCGCCGAGGCCGGGCTCGCCGTCCCCCGCCCCGACGGCGGCGTCGAGATCTACACCGCCTCCACCGACCCGCACCTGGACCGCGACCTGGCCGCGGCCTGCTTCGGCCTCGAACCGGACCGCGTCCGTGTCGTCGTCACCGGCGTGCCCGGCGCGACGGCCGACCGCGAGGACGCCGCCTTCCAGCTCCCCCTCGGCCTGCTGGCCCTGCGGACGGGCTGCCCGGTGAAGCTGGCCGCCACCCGCGAGGAGTCCTTCCTCGGTCACACCCACCGCCACCCCACGCTGCTGCGCTACCGGCACCACGCCGACGCGGAGGGCCGCCTCGTCAAGGTGGAGGCGCAGATCCTGATGGACGCGGGCGCGTACGCGGACGCCTCCGCCGAATCCCTCGCCGCGGCCGTCGCGTTCGCCTGCGGCCCGTACGTGGTGCCGCACGCCTTCGTGGAGGGCTGGGCGGTCCGTACGAACAACCCCCCGTCGGGCCACGTGCGCGGCGAGGGTGCCATGCAGGTCTGCGCCGCGTACGAGGGCCAGATGGACAAGCTGGCCGCGGCCCTCGGCATCGACGGCGCGGAACTGCGCATGCGCAACGTCCTGGCCACCGGCGACCTGCTGCCCACCGGCCAGACGGTGACCTGCCCGGCCCCGGTGGCGGAACTCCTCCGCGCGGTCCGCGACTTCGAGCTGCCTTCGCTGCCGAAGGACGCCCCGGAGGAGGAGTGGCTGCTGCCGGGCGGACCGGACGGCGCGGGCGAGCCGGGCGCCGTGCGGCGCGGCGTCGGGTACGGCGTCGGCATGGTCCACATGCTCGGCGCGGAGGGCGCGGACGAGGTCTCCACGGCCACGGTGAAGGTCGTCAACGGAGTGGCGACGGTCATTTGCGCGGCCGTCGACACCGGCCAGGGCTTCGCCACCCTCGCCCGCCAGATCGTCCAGGAGGTCCTGGGCGTGGAGCAGGTGGTGACCGCCCCGGTCGACACGGACCAGCCGCCGGCGGGCCCGTCGGCGCACGGCCGGCACACCTGGGTGTCGGGCGGCGCGGTGGAGCGCGCAGCGAAGATGGTCCGCACCCAGCTCCTCCAGCCGATGGCCCACAACCTCGGCATGTCCACGGAGCTGCTGCAGATCCAGGACGGCCGCATCACCTCGTACGACGGCGCCTTCTCGATGTCGGTGGCCGAGGCGATGATCGGCAAGGAACTCTGGGCGACGGCCCAGTGCCGCCCGCACCCGACGGAGCCGCTGAACGGCGACGGGCAGGGCGACGCCTTCGTAGGCCTGGCGTTCTGCGCGATCCGCGCGGTGGTGGACGTGGACATCGAGCTCGGCACGGTGCGCGTGGTGGAGCTGGCGGTGGCCCAGGACGTCGGCCGGATCCTCAACCCGGCGCAACTGGCGGCCCGTATCGAGGCGGGCGTCACGCAGGGCGTGGGCGCGGCCCTCACGGAGAACCTCCGCACGGCGGCGGGCCTGGTCCGCCACCCCGACCTGACGGGTTACGCGCTGCCGACGTCGCTCGACGCCCCGGCGGTCCGGATCGTGAAGCTGGTCGAAGAGCGCGACGTGGTCGCCCCGTTCGGCGCGAAGGCGGCGAGCGCGGTCCCGGTGGTGACGGCCCCGGCGGCCGTGGCATCGGCAGTCAGGGCGGCCACGGGCCGCCCCGTGAACAGGCTCCCGATCAGGCCCTCCGCGGCGGTGGTGGCGGCCAACTCGTAGCCGTGTGACCCGCATTGCACGTGCAACCCTGAGGTTGGGACTGTCGTTGCCGATCGCTAGAGTGATCGAGTAGGACTGTTCCTGCATGCGTGTGAACGCAAGCGAACGGGGAACGGGGAGCGGCGTCGCAGGCCGCGAACCGAACGGGGACAACGGGGATGCGGGAGGCCGCCGTGGCAGAGAACAATCAGTCGGGCCTGGCGTGGCTGCTGGGGGGCGGTTCGGCCAACGAGGCAGCAGCCGCGATCCGCGCACAGGCCCAGGCCCTTGCGGTCGACTACGAGACGCTGACCGGCTACAAGAAGAAGGTCGACGACCTTCTGACGAAGCTGAAGGGCTCGGAAGCGTATGACAAGAAGCTGGCGGACGGCACCCTCCCCGAGGGCACCCTCGGCAAGGGCTTCGCCGAGGCGGAAGCGCTCTTCAAGACGTACAACACGGTCCACGAGCAGCTCGAAAACCTCTCCAAGGGCCTGGCCGCGCAGATCGAGGGACTGGGCATCGCCATCCTGACGTCCGGTAAGGGCTTCGAGGGCGTCGACGAAGAGACGAAGCGCCGTATGCACTCCATCGTCGTCCAGGCGAAGGAGGACTACGTCCGGGAGCGGGATCCGCTCGTGAAGCAGCAGAAGGACGCCGAGCACGGGGCAGCGGGCGAGGCGAACAAGCCGAAGGGCAAGATCTGATGGCGACGAACTTCGAGGGTTTCACACACCAGCAGCTGCTGGCGATGGTCGCTTCGATCGACTCTGAGACGGTCAAGTCCCGCGCGACGCAGCTGACCACCGCGACGACCACGATCAGGGAGATCGGCAACGCCCTCAAGACGACCAAGGTCACGGGCTGGGAAGGCACGGCAGCCCAGGCCTTCGCGAACTGGGCGGACCAGGCAGGCAGCGCGACGCTGCGCCTGGCTGACCTCAGCGAGGCGGGCGGCAAGTGGATGACCGAAGCCGCTCAGATCATGGTCGAGGTCAAGAAGAACATCCCGCCGTACGACCAGTCGGCAGCCGACAACCTCAAGGCCTCCAAGGACTACCGTAACGACCCGGACGCCCAGCAGATGGGCCGAGAGGCCTGGTCGAAGCTGAGCGGCGACCACCAGAAGGCCGTGGACGCGCTGACGAAGCTGGCCGGGGCGTACGAGCAGTCGGCGACGCAGATCGGCAAGGTGGAGATCCCTACGTTCCCGCCGCCGCCGGGGCCGTTTCAGCCGAAGGGCGTGGACGGTAGCCAGGATGTCGGGCGCCCTGGAGGCGGATACGGGGGTACTTCGGGTTCGGCTGGGGTCGCGTACACGCCGGCGTCGCCGCCTGGTAGCGGCCCGTACAGCGACTCCGGTGACTCCGGCGGAGGCTTGGGCCGACCGGATATCAACCGGCCGCCGACGACCGGGCCTGCACCGGTCGTCCCGGATCGCGATGTGGACGTGGACCTTGACAACGTCGCCGTCCTGCCGGACAAGACCGTTCCGCCGGTTACCACTCCGCCCAACATTCCGTCACCCGGTCCTGGCGGCCCCACTCCGGTCGGTCCCGTACCGCCGGTCGCGTTTCCGCCCCTCGGTGGGGGGCCGACGCTGCCCGGTGGCGGTGGCCCCGTCAGCAAGCTTCCGCCCGTCCCCTCTCCTCCGGCTTCCGGTGGCAAGATCGGGGGAGTGCCCCCGCTGCCGCGTGACACCGGCATCGTCGGTGGCCGTCAGGTGACCGTGGGCGGCCCTACACCAGGCATCCCGCGCGGAACGGTTATCGGCACGGAAGGCCCGATGGGCGGTGGCCGCACCGGAGGCGGTGTCGGCGGCATGCATCCCGGAATGGGTGGCCCCCAGGTCGGTGGCCCGGGCGGTTCCGCGACAGGGCGTCGACTGGCCATGGAGCCGGGGGGTGTCGTCGCTGGGCGCCAGCCCGGCATGATCGGCCGAACCCCCATTGGGGGGCAGCCGTTCACGCAGGGCGGTGCGGGTCTCGTCCGCAAAGAGGCCGGCATCGGTTCGGCTCGCGGTCCTGTGGGCCACCTTGGTGCGGGCGTGCATGCTTCGGGGAACCGGCGCGATCAGCAGACCGGCGAGCGCCCGGACTACCTGTCTGAAGACGATGAGACTTGGCGGAGCAACGGCCGCGTTGTTCCGCCAGTGATCGACTGAGCAGAACGGACATTGCACGAGATGCGCATGCGCAAGGCGGCCTCGGCCCTGTTGGGCCTCCTCCTGGCCGGGGTTGCTGCGACCCCGGCTCACGCCGAGACCATCCGGTCCAAGCAATGGCATCTCGACGCCATGAAGGCCGACGACATCTGGAAGGTCAGCACGGGCAAGGGCATCACTGTCGCCGTCATCGACAGTGGCGTCGACCGCATCCCCGAGCTTGAAGGTCAAGTCCTTCCAGGTAAGGACTATGCGACACAGAACTCGGGAGACGAGCGCACCGACTACGACAAGCATGGCACCACCATGGCTGCACTGATCGCCGCCACGGGCAAGCATCCGAGCGGTGACGGAGCGTTTGGTCTTGCTCCCGGTGCCAAGATCCTTCCGATCCGCGTGCCGCACGAGTTCAACAAGACGAGCCCGATCTGGACTGAGGCGATCAGGTATGCAGCGGACTCCGATGCCAAGATCATCAACATCTCTATGGCTACCGAACAGGATGATCCTGGGCGGCTCGAAGCAGTGAAGTACGCCTTGTCCAAGGGAAAGTTGATTTTTGCCGGCGTGGGCAACGACGGCAACACCCTGAATACGGTGATGTACCCCGCGGCGACGCCTGGTGTCGTGGGCGTCGGCGCCGTGGGTCCGGACGGCGTTGCGACCAAGGAGTCGCAGCATGGTCCGCAGGTCGACATCTCTGCCCCCGGTATAGACATCGTGACGGCGTGCGGAGGCAAGACCGGCCTCTGCAAGAACCATGGCACCAGTGACGCCACGGCTCTGACCTCCGCCTCAGCAGCGCTGCTCTGGTCCGCCCATCCGGAGTGGACGAACAACCAGGTGCTCCGTGTGCTCCTGAACACAGCGGGCAAGGCCGATGACGGCAAGGAGCGGAACGACTACCTGGGCTATGGCATCGTCCGGCCGAAGATCGCGCTGCCCACCCCCGGCGACCCGGGTCCCGCGGACGTCTACCCGCTCCCGGACCTCGCCGCCGCGGATGCGAAGAACTCGCCTGCCCCGCCGGCCGGCGGCGACGGCAAGAAGCCGCAGTCCGGTGCGTCCGCGTCCGGAGCCGAGGCCAAGGCGTCCGACGGCGGCGGCAGCAACATGACCTGGATCGCGCTCGGGCTCGGGGCCTGCGTGCTCGTCGGCGGCGCGGTCACGGCGGTCGTCATGCGGCGCAGGAGCGGCTGACGCCGAAGGCCGTCCGGGGTGCGCCTGCCCTGGACGGCCTTCGGGAGAAGCCGTGACCGGAATCGAACCGGCGTAACTCGCTTTGCAGGCGAGTCCCTCAACCACTCGGGCACACGGCCTTGTTCGGCTTCGGACACGACCGTACGGGCGCGGTGCGCCCCCGGGAAGGGATTCCCCCGGGGGTGCAACGAGACCGCCATGCCGTGTTCACAGTGCACCCCCGGCCTAGGTCCTGCGGATGAGGGAGGTTCCGTCTGACGGACAGGGGCAAAACCGGGGTGTGCCGCTTACGCTGAAGCGATGAGCGCCCTTGAGCCCCGTCTCTCGCAGACCAGTACACCCGTCCCGCCCCCTCCCCGGGGCGGGATTCTCGGGTCCGCGTACCGGACGCTCAGCATCGGGATGATCTCCTGCATCTTCCTGATCGCCTTCGAGGCCACGGCGGTCGGTACCGCCATGCCCGTCGCCGCGCGCGAGCTGGACGGGATCGGGGTCTACGCCTTCGCGTTCTCCGCGTACTTCACCACCAGTCTCTTCGGGATGGTCCTGTCGGGGCAGTGGTGCGACCGACGGGGGCCGCTGCGGGCGTTGACCGGGGGGATCGGGGCCTTCGCCGCCGGGCTGGTCCTCTCCGGGACTGCGACGGCCATGTGGGTGTTCGTGCTGGGCCGGGCGGTGCAGGGCTTCGGCGGCGGGCTGGTCATCGTCGCCCTGTACGTGGTGGTGAGCCGGGCGTACGAGGAGCGGCTGCGGCCCGCGATCATGGCGGCCTTCGCCGCGGGTTGGGTGGTTCCGTCGATCGTCGGGCCGCTGGCCGCCGGGACGGTGACCGAGCACCTCGGCTGGCGGTGGGTGTTCCTCGGGATCCCGGTGCTGGTGGTCGTCCCGCTGGCGGTGGCCTTGCCCGCGATACGCCGGTCCGCGTCCGGGCCCGTCGATCCGGACGCGCCGCCCGCCGCGTTCGACCGGCGTCGGATCCGGCTGGCGTTCGGGATCTCCCTCGGGGCGGGCCTGCTGCAGTACGCCGCCCAGGACCTGCGGTGGTGGTCGCTGCTCCCGGGGGCCTTGGGGGCGGGCCTGCTGGTGCCCGCCGTGCTCGGGCTGCTGCCCCGCGGGACGTACCTGGCGCGGCGCGGGTTGCCGGCGGTCGTGCTGCTGCGCGGGGTCGCGGCGGGCTCGTTCATCGCGGCCGAGAGCTTCGTGCCGCTGATGCTGGTCACGCAGCGCGGGCTGAGCCCGACGCTGGCCGGGTTCTCGCTGGCGCTGGGCGGGCTGACCTGGGCGGGCGGGTCGTGGATCCAGTCCACGGGCCGGGTGGCGCCGTACCGGGAGCGGCTGATGGTGCTGGGGATGGTGCTGGTGGCCTTCGCCATCGCCGCCGCACCGGCGGTGCTGGTGCCGTGGGTGCCGGTGTGGTCGCTGGCCCTGACCTGGGGCGTCGGCTGTCTCGGCATGGGGTTGGTGATCGGTTCGACGAGCGTGTTGCTGCTGAAGCTGTCGGCGCCGGAGGAGGCGGGGGCGAACTCGGCCGCGCTGCAGATCTCCGACGCGCTGGCGAACGTGGTGCTGTTGGCCGCGGGCGGGGCCGCGTTCGCCGCGCTGGGAGGGGGCTCGGTGGGGGCCGCCGCCCACGCGGCCGGGGGGACGGCCGGCGCCGCTGCCTCGCACCCCGCCGCCTTCGTGGTCGTCTTCCTGCCGATGGCCGCGGTCGCGCTGGTCGGCGCCTGGGTCGCCACCCGCCTGCACGAGCGCCCGGCGGCGGAAATCGGCTGATCGGCCGTCTCCCCGTCGCTACGCTGCGTGCATGAACGAGCTGATCATCCGGCTCTCCGCCGCAGAGTACGCGGAGCTCGCCGACCTCGCCGACGCCACCGGCTCCACGCCCGCGGAGCACGCCCTCACCGCCGTACGGGAGCACCTGCGCCGGGAGCGCGAGCAGGTCGGCGCTGTCGCGGCTCGATTGGCGCAGCGGCACGCACCCCTGCTGAAGCGGCTCGGCGAGTGAGCGCGCCCCGCACGGGAGAGCCCGTGCACGACACCCGCCACCTCACCCTCGCCGAGGTGCTCGACCTCGCCCGGCACGCCTGCCTGGCCCGGGACCAGCCCGTCGAGCTGCGCGCCCCCGGCCTGCTGGAGTCGGCGGTGCACCGGCCGCGGGCCCGCATGCTCGGTACCCCGGCCTACTCGGACCCGTACGAGCAGGCCGCCGCGCTGCTCCACGGCATCGCGACGAACCACCCCCTGGTCGACGGGAACAAGCGCACCGCCTGGCTCGCGGCGGCGACCTTCCTCGCCCTGAACGGGGTCGACCTCGCGGACGTCGACCAGGACGCCGCGTACGAGCTGGTCGTCGACGTGGCCTCCGGCGGCGGGGGCGAGGTGCCGGTGATCGCTTCCCGGCTGCGGGAGTTGCGGCCGGTGTGACACTCGCCGCACCGCCCGAGGTCACGGGCCTGTCCCTCCGCGAGGGGTGGTCGGGCCCCGGTAGGGTGGCCCGGTTGTCCTTCGAACGACCGCCGCCGAGAGCCCGAACCGGAGACCGTGACTACTACCGCCTCCCACCACCTCTCACCCGCCTTCCCCGGCCGTGCGCCGTGGGGTACCGCCAGCAAGCTGCGTGCCTGGCAGCAGGGCGCGCTGGACAAGTACATCCAGACCCAGCCGCGTGACTTCCTCGCCGTCGCCACCCCCGGCGCCGGCAAGACCACCTTCGCGCTGACCCTCGCCTCCTGGCTGCTGCACCACCACGTGGTGCAGCAGGTGACCGTGGTCGCGCCGACCGAGCACCTGAAGAAGCAGTGGGCGGAGGCCGCCGCCCGCATAGGCATCCGGCTCGACCCCGAGTATTCGGCGGGCCCGCTGAGCCGCGAGTACCACGGGGTCGCCGTCACCTATGCCGGTGTCGGCGTCCGCCCGATGCTGCACCGCAACCGGTGCGAGCAGCGCAAGACCCTCGTGATCCTCGACGAGATCCACCACGCCGGCGACTCGAAGTCCTGGGGCGAGGCCTGCCTGGAGGCCTTCGACCCGGCTACCCGCCGCCTGGCCCTGACCGGCACCCCGTTCCGCTCCGACACCAACCCGATCCCCTTCGTCACGTACGAGGAGGGCAACGACGGGATCCGCCGCTCGTCCGCCGACTACACGTACGGCTACGGCAACGCGCTCGGCGACGGCGTCGTGCGGCCGGTCATCTTCCTCTCCTACAGCGGCAACATGCGCTGGCGCACCAAGGCCGGCGACGAGATCGCCGCCAAGCTCGGCGAGCCGATGACCAAGGACGCGATCAGCCAGGCCTGGCGGACCGCGCTCGACCCGCGCGGCGACTGGATGCCGAACGTGCTGCGCGCCGCCGACCAGCGGCTGACCGAGGTCCGCAAGGGCATCCCGGACGCGGGCGGTCTCGTCATCGCCGCCGACCAGGACGCGGCCCGGGCGTACGCCAAGCTGATCCGCGAGATCACCGGCACCAAGCCCACCCTGGTGCTCTCCGACGACGCGGGCGCCTCGAAGAACATCGACACCTTCAGCGGGAACACCGACCGGTGGATGGTCGCGGTCCGCATGGTGTCGGAGGGCGTCGACGTGCCCCGCCTCGCGGTGGGCGTGTACGCGACGACCATCTCGACCCCGCTGTTCTTCGCGCAGGCCGTCGGCCGTTTCGTGCGTTCGCGCAGGCGCGGCGAGACCGCGTCCGTGTTCCTTCCGACGATCCCGTACCTGCTCGGCTTCGCCAACGAGATGGAGGTCGAGCGCGACCACGTCCTGGACCGGCCGAAGAAGGCGGGGGAGGACGCCGACCCGTACGCCGAGTCCGAGAAGGAGATGGCGGAGGCCAACCGGCAGGAGGACGAGGACACCGGCGAGGACGAGCAGATGTCCTTCGAGGCGCTGGAGTCGGACGCCGTCTTCGACCGCGTGCTGTACGACGGCGCCGAGTTCGGCATGCAGGCGCACCCGGGAAGCGAGGAGGAGCAGGACTACCTCGGCATCCCGGGCCTGCTGGAGCCGGACCAGGTGCAGCTGCTGCTGCAGAAGCGGCAGTCGCGGCAGATCGCGCACAGCCGGCGCAGGCCGGACACGGAGGCCGACCTGCTGGAGCTGCCGGCGGAGCGCCGGCCGGTGGTCTCGCACAAGGAGCTGCTGGAGCTGCGCAGGTCGCTGAACACGATGGTGGGGGCGTACGTCCACCAGAGCGGCAAGCCGCACGGCGTGATCCACACCGAGCTGCGGCGGGTGTGCGGCGGTCCGCCGAGCGCGGAGGCGACGGCGGGGCAACTGCAGGAGCGGATCAAGAAGGTCCAGGAGTGGGCCACCCGCATGCGCTGACGGCGGCGTCGTCTCCGACGGTGTGGACGGTGTCGGGCGGGCCCGCGGTGTGGAGCATCGTACGGGCCCGCCCCGCTTAGGAATTGACGGTTCCGGTGAGCGGGGGCGACGGTTGGCACCTCTGCCGGTACTGGTGTGAAGGCACAGGCGTATTGGGGCGCACGGGAGCGCGCATCGGCGCGTTCCGCGCTCCTGAACCGGCACAAAAGGCCCGTCCGCGCCCGGATTCTGGACGAGGACTTCCGCTGAGCGGACCTGCTCGCTACTGTCCCCGCATCGAACGCCCCGTGGCAGCGCCGCCGCGGGAGCGCAGCCGGTGCCATGGCCGCAACCGGCGGCCTCTCCGTGCGTGTCGCCGTGGGACCGGCGCCGCTCCACCCCGAGAGTCACCGCCGCTCACCACGAGGGAGAGGCTTCGTGACCGCGGAAACCTCACAGACTCTCGACCGAGGTCTCAGAGTCCTCAAGCTGCTCGCCGACACCGACCACGGTCTGACCGTCACCGAGCTCTCCAACCGTCTCGGCGTCAACCGCACCGTGGTCTACCGCCTGTTGGCCACCCTGGAGCAGCACGCCCTGGTCCGCCGCGACCTCGGCGGCCGGGCCCGCGTCGGGCTCGGCGTGCTGCGGCTGGGCCGGCAGGTCCACCCGCTGGTGCGCGAGGCGGCGCTGCCCGCGCTGCGCGCCCTCGCCGAGGACATAGGGGCCACCGCGCACCTGACCCTCGTCGACGGGACCGAGGCCCTCGCGGTGGCCGTCGTGGAGCCCACCTGGACCGACTACCACGTGGCCTACCGGGCCGGGTTCCGTCACCCGCTGGACCGCGGGGCCGCCGGCCGGGCCATCATGGCCGCCCGCCAGGGCACCCTCATCGAGCCCGGGTACACGCTGACCCACGGGGAACTCGAAGCCGGTGCGAGCGGCGCCGCCGCCCCGCTCGTGGGGATCAGCGGGCTGGAGGGCAGCGTCGGCGTGGTCATGCTGTCCGACGCCGTGCCCGAGCGGGTGGGGCCGCGGGTCGTGGACGCGGCCCGCGAGGTCGCCGACGCACTGCGCTGACCCGCTCGGCGGGCCCGTACGAAGCCTGCCGGGGGCCGGTGCGAAGCCTGCCGGGGCCCTGTGGGACACCGGCCTCCGGCCGCGTACGACGCCCCGACCGGCCGCGTCCCGGCCGCCGGGGCGCGGCCGGGTCCGGGCCGCCCGATAGATTGACCGCGTGCTCTCCCACCTCTCACGTCTGTCGCGTCCCGCCGCCCTGGCCGTCTGCGCCGTGCCCGTGCTCGGCCTGTTCGCCGTGGCGGCCTTCGCACCGCTGCCCTTCGTGATCGCCGAGCCCGGGCTCACGGCGGACGTCCTCGGCGCCCACGAGGGCGAGCCGGTCATCGTCATCACCGGCGCCCCGACCCGGCCGACCAAGGGCGAGCTGCGCATGACCACGATCCAGGCCACCGGGCCGTCGACGACCGTGCGCCTGCCGCAGCTCCTCGACGACTGGTTCGACAGCAGCCGCTCGGTCATGCCCAAGGACGTCGTCTACCCCTCGGGCGGGAGCGACGAGGAGATCGAGAAGCACAACCTGGAGCAGATGACCGCGTCCCAGCAGGACGCCACCCGGGCCGCCCTCGGCTTCCTGAAGAAGGACCCGAAGGACGTGAAGGTCGACCTCAACCTCGCCGACGTCGGCGGCCCCAGCGCCGGCCTGCTGTTCTCCCTCGGCATCGTCGACAAGCTCGACGGAGACGGCAGCGGCGGCGACCTCACCGGCGGCCGCACCGTCGCCGGCACCGGCACCATCACCGAGGACGGCAAGGTCGGCGCGGTCGGCGGCGTGGCCCTGAAGACGCAGGCCGCCCACCGCGACGGGGCGAGCGTCTTCCTCGTCCCGGAGGCGGAGTGCTCGGACGCGGCCTCCGAGCTGCCCGAGGGGCTGCAGCTGATCCCGGTCAGCTCCCTGTCGGACGCGGTGAACGCGCTGCGCGCGCTGAACCGGGGGGAGCCGGCTCCGTCCTGCTGACCCGCTCCCGCTCCATCGACCGCCAGGACGGGAAGACCAGCGGGGCGAGCGTCGTCAGCAGGTAGGTCCCGCCGAACACCAGCAGCGCCCGGACCGTCCCGAACCCGTCGACGAGCAGGCCCGCGGCGAGCCCGCCCAGCGGCATCGTCAGCTCGCAGCCGGCGGTGGTCACGCCCGCGACGCGGCTGCGCAGCCCGTCGGGGACCTTCTCGTACATCAGGGTGGTCAGGATCGGGTTGAGCATGCCCGCGCCCAGCCCGGCCAGCGCCAGCGTCACCGCGAGCGGCAGCGTGGTGTCGGTGAGGGCCGCCACCGCGTACCGGGGTGCCCCGGAGACCAGGAACGCGGCGGCGAACACCGCCCGCCGCGGGAACCGCTCGCCCCACGCCCCGTACAGCAGGGCGCCCAGCAGTGCGGAGCCGCCGAAGAGGGAGACGAGCATGCCGAGCGCGGCGGCGCCGCCGAGGGCGTCGCGGCCGTGCACGGGGAGCAGCACCGAGGACCAGCCCTGGTCCAGGCCGTTGGTCATCATCACCATCACGGTGACGCCCAGCAGCAGCCGAGAGCGGGCCAGGAAGGCCCAACCCTCTGCCAGTTCGGCCCGGTAGTGGGCGAACGAGACCTTCTCCGCGCCCCGTTGCGGCTCGGCCGCCGGAACGCCCCGCAGGAACACGGCGACCAGCAGCGCGGACAGGGCGAAGGTCGCCGCGTCCACGAGCAGGACGGCCTCGGTGCCGAGCACCGCGATGAGGACGCCGGCCGCCGCCGCCCCGAGCATGCGGGCGCCGCGGTGGACCGCGTCGTACAGGCTCGCGGCCCGGGCCACCGTGGTGCCGGCGTGCGCGGCGAGGTCGGGCAGGAGGACGTGGCGGGCGGTCAGGCCGGGGGTGTGCACGAGGCCGCTGACGGCCATCAGCGCGCACAGCATCCAGAACTCCAGCAGGCCCGCGTAGTGCAGCAGGGGGATCGCGCCGACCGCCAGCGCGCAGACGGCGTCGGAGGCCGCGGAGACCCGGCGCCGGCCGACCCGGTCGATGACCGGGCCTCCGGCGAGGGCCGCGACGACCACCGGCAGGGTGGCGCAGAAGGCGACGACCCCGGCGCGGCCGGCGCTGCCGGTGGTCTGCAGCACGAACAGCGGGACACCGATGAGGGTGAGGGAACTCCCCGCCGTGGAGATGGTGTTGGCGACGAGGACGGCGGCGAAGGGGCGGCGGCTCATCCGACGGCCCCGGCGTGGACGCGGCCGGGCTGCATCAGCCGGTTCCCCGCGCGGACCAGGGCCTCGCCGAGCCGGTTGCGCAGGGCGCTGACCGGGGTGGGGTCGGCGGGGCGGGCGAGGCTCCCGGCGGCGGCCTCGGCGGCCAGTTCGGCGGTACGGGCGGCGTGGGCCGGCAGGGCGGTCCCGGCCTGGATGTCGGCGCGGGTGAAGGCGTGCATGGCAGGACTCTCCTTCTGCGTGAGGAAGGCGGTGGAAGGCATGGCTGACCGGCGCGCGACCTGCCGCGTGCAGGTGCGCGGTGCGCGGTGCGGGAGTGCTGCGTGCTGTGTCGTCGTGCGGGGCGGTGCTGGCGGCGGCTACTTGCTGCCGCTGCCGCTGCTGCGGCGCGGGAAGGCGTGGGCGTGGAAGCGGACCGTCTCGGTCGTCTCGTCCTGCGGCGCGTCGCTGTAGCTGTTGATCAGGTCGTGGATCCGGTGGATGAGTTCGAGGCTCTGCCCGGGCGTCAGGCGCAGGGAGAAGTCGCTGATGTCCGAGCTGCGGCGCCACTCCTGGGGCCAGGCGTGGGCGTTGCCGAGCCAGGTGCTCAGCTCCTGCGTGTGGATCGTCGCGATCTCGTGCAGGAAGAGGTCGGCCGCTCCGCGCGTGGTCGGGTCCTCGTCGTAGATGAGCTGCTCGTCGAAGACCGTGCCGTCGTGGGCGGCCCGCCACCAGCGTTCGCGACCCTTCCCGTGTCCGGGCGCGTCCTCGACGAACCCGTGCGCGGCGAGTTGGCGCAGGTGGTAGCTGGTGGCGCCGCTGGACTCGCCGAACCGCGCCGCGAGCTGCGACGCGGTGGCCGGGCCGTCCTGGCGCAGCGCGCCCAGCAGGCGGATGCGCAGGGGGTGGGCGAGGCCCCGCAGGGAGCGGGCGTCGAGCGTGCGGTTGTTGGGTTCCGGGTTCTCCGGGGCTTCCGGCTTTTCGGGCATGCCTCAAGCGTAGGCATGCAAAGAAATCTATGCAATGGTTTCTTTGCAACCTTTCCTTTGGAGGGCCTGCCCGGATCCGGTTCCCCGCTCAGCCCTCCTGGGCCGCCTGCTCCACGAGCGGGATGACCCGCAGCGGCACCGGGTTCTCCATCACGATGGCCGTGGAGGCCCGCACGATCCCGTCGAAGCCGACGACCCGGTCGATCACCCGCTGCAGATCGGCGTTGGAGCGCGCCACCAGCCGGCACAGCATGTCCCCGTGCCCGGTCGTCGTGTGCAGCTCCAGCACCTCCGGCACCCCGCTCAGGTGCGCCCTGACGTCCGCGCCCTGACCCTGCTTGATCTCCAGCGTGGCGAACGCGGTCACCGGGTACCCGAGGGCGGCCGGGTCGACCTGTGGTCCGAAACCGCGGATCACCCCGTGCGACTGCAGCCGGTCCAGCCGGGCCTGCACCGTGCCGCGCGCCACCCCGAGCCGGCGCGAGGCCTCCAGCACCCCTATGCGCGGCTCGCGGGCGAGCAGGACGATGAGGCGACCGTCGAGTTCGTCGATTCCCATAGCTGTGGCTCCAGGCTGCTCAGAGGTGGTCATACTGCACAGATGTTTCAACAATGTTGCTGCCAAGCTGGGCAATTTGTACAGCAGAACATGAAACTATTGCGCAGCTTGTGGATCGGCGGGACTCTGCGCTCATGACTGAGACCCTCGAAACCACCCCGCACACCGCGCGTGAGGCCGACCCCTTCCCGGTGAAGGGCATGGACGCGGTCGTCTTCGCCGTCGGCAACGCCAAGCAGGCCGCGCACTACTACTCGACCGCGTTCGGCATGAAGCTGGTGGCCTACTCCGGCCCGGAGAACGGCGTCCGCGAGACGGCGAGCTACGTCCTGACCAACGGCTCCGCCCGCTTCGTCATGACCTCGGTCATCAAGCCGAGCACGGACCACGGCCGTTTCCTCGCCGAGCACGTCGCCGCGCACGGCGACGGCGTCATCGACCTCGCCATCGAGGTCCCGGACGTCCGGGCCGCGTACGCGTACGCCGTCGAGCAGGGCGCCCGCGGCCTCGACGAGCCGTACGAGGTGTCCGACGAGCACGGCACGGTCGTGCTCGCCGCCATCGCCACCTACGGCCAGACCCGCCACACCCTGGTCGAGCGCAAGAACTACAGCGGCCCCTACCTGCCGGGCTTCGTCGCCGTCGACCCGATGGTCGAGCCGCCGGCCAAGCGCACCTTCCAGGCCATCGACCACTGCGTGGGCAACGTCGAGCTCGGCCGGATGGACGAGTGGGTCGGCTTCTACAACAAGGTCATGGGCTTCACGAACATGAAGGAGTTCGTGGGCGACGACATCGCGACCGAGTACTCGGCGCTGATGTCGAAGGTCGTCGCGGACGGCACCCTGAAGGTGAAGTTCCCGATCAACGAGCCGGCGATCGCGAAGAAGAAGTCGCAGATCGACGAGTACCTGGAGTTCTACGGCGGCGCGGGCGTCCAGCACATCGCGCTCGCCTCGAACGACATCGTCGCGACCGTCCGCTCGATGCGGGCGGCGGGCGTGCAGTTCCTCGACACCCCGGACTCGTACTACGACACCCTCGGCGAGTGGGTCGGCGAGACCCGCGTGCCGATCGACACCCTGCGCGAGCTGAAGATCCTCGCCGACCGCGACGAGGACGGCTACCTGCTCCAGATCTTCACCAAGCCGGTGCAGGACCGCCCGACCGTCTTCTTCGAGATCATCGAGCGCCACGGCTCGATGGGCTTCGGCAAGGGCAACTTCAAGGCCCTGTTCGAGGCGATCGAGCGCGAGCAGGCCAAGCGCGGCAACCTCTGACGACCGCGGGGACGGACCCGCGGCGCCCCGGCCGGCCCCGTCCGGCCCGGGCCCCGGATCCACCCACGGCACGGGCCCCCCGCCCGCGGGCGGG
>NZ_JBHWJJ010000130.1:0-24587 GCF_042732005.1 Streptomyces sp. NPDC059851
GTCGTGTGCAGCGCTGCTCTCCGTACCGGCCGGCTCCGCCGCCTAGTGGGAACCGGTGGCGTGGCGGCGGCGTTGCTCGATGAACGGGGCGAGGAGGCCGGGCACCGCCTCTTCGGCGAAGGCCAGGCCCTCCGACACCGATACGTCGCGGACCTTGTAGACGCCCGTACCGGCGGCGGTGGCGGCCCCGAGGGTGAGCAGGCCGGCCCGCCGCTGGAAGTACGACCGGCTGATGGACCAGCCGATGATGCCGTCCCGCTGGAGGGCGACGGTGCGGCGGTTGAACGTGCCCGAACGGGTGACCAGGTAGCGGCCGTGCAAGCCGTGGCCGAGGCTGCGGTAGGCGTCGAAGGCGAAGGCCGCGCCGACGGCCAGCAGGACCAGAGCGGTGATCCAGCCGGTGTGGACGAGCACCGGCGTCAGCCACAGGCCGAAGCCGACGAACAGCGCGCCGACCAGGGCCGCGTACGTCAGGGCGCGGGTGAGCCTGCGCCGCAGGGCGGCCCGGGGGTGCGGTGCGAGCACCGCTTCGGCCGTCGGGGACGCGTCCTCGCCCAGGACGTCGGCGGCGATCCGCCGGGACAGGGCCAGGGGTACGGGCGGGGTGAGCCGGCTGCGGCTGCTGTTCTCGTCCTCGTCGCCGAGGCCGCTCGCGACGGCCTTCAGGCGGGCCCCGCCGGCCCACCGCAGCAGCAGCGGCTCGGCCACCTCGGCACCGCGCAGGCGCTGCTCCTCGATGCTGACGGAGCGGGTGATCAGCAGGCCGCGGCGGATGCGGAGCATGCCCGCCTCGGCACGCTCGAGGCGGTATGCGCCCCAGCCCTCTATGAAGGTGACCGTCGATCCGATGACGCCGATCAGGACGATGACCACGAGGGTCACGAGGAGGCCGAACCACAGGGGTACGGAGCCGAAGCGGTCCGTGAGGTCCTTGACGATGCCGAGTTCCAGCGGGTCGATCTTCATCTCGTGCAGCGTGCGGTAGGTGCTGGCGACGGCGATGAACACACCGCCGACGCCCCAGACCGTCAGCGGCGCGTACCGCAACCACGCCCAGTCCAGTTCGGCGATCGCGGCGTCGGCTTCGGTCTCGGCGGACGCCGGGCCGCGGCGGGCCTGCCGGAGTTCGATCAGCTGCCGGCTCAGCGCGGTGGCGTCGCGGACGCTGAGGCCGTCCAGGGACAGTCCACCGGCCTCGGAGCCGCCCTGCTCGCCGGTGCCGACCTTCAGGGAAGTGAGGCCGAAGACCCGGTGGAGCGGATTGGCGGTGAGGTCGACGCTGCGGATGCGGTCGACGGGCACCGAGCGCTGGCTACGGAAGAGCAGCCCCTTGTGGACCTCCACCCGGTCCTCGGTGACGCGGTACCGGGTGGTGATGAGCCGCATCAGGCTGATGCCCGCGATGACGAGGCAGGTGATGAAGAACGAGCCGATGGTGATGAGGGCCTGGAGGTTCGGCTCGCCGCCGGTGAGGACGGAAGTGGCACCGAACATGGCCACCGGTGCGGCCATCACGCTCAGGTTGACCAGGACCAGACGGGGGTTGAGCCGACCCCACGCGTCCTGCCCGGCGTCCTCGCCCGGGCGTCGTACCGAAGCGTCCCGCGTCATGTCGCGTCTCCCGGTACGGCCTGGGTGGATCGGGTCAGGTGCTCGACGAGCTCGGTGGCGACCTGGTGGTCGAGTCCATTGATCTTCACGGCGCCGGCGGAGGATGCGCTGGTCACGGTGATCCCGGAGAGCCCGAACATCTGCTGGAGCGGTCCGCGGAGCATGTCCACGGTCTGCACGCGGGACAGCGGGACCACCCGCCACCGCTGCCAGAGCCATCCGGAGGCGGCGTAGACGGCTTCGTCCGTCACCTCCCAGCGGTGCACCCGGTAGCGCCAGATCGGCATGGCGGCCATGTACAGCAGCCCCGGGACGAGCGTGCACAGGAACAGCCAGCCGAACACGGGCCGCGCCGGCGGGATGCAGAGGTAGAGCACACCGAAGACGAGCGGAAGCGGTAGGGCGAACAGGGACGACTGGAGGGTCCACCAGCCGATCGCCCGGCTCTCGACCCGGTTCCGAGGCGGCCGGAGCCTCAATTCATGGTTGTCTAGCACTGCTTCACCCATATTCCTGAACGATCACGAAACCCTCGGCGGACAACGGTCGGGTCAACGGTCAACCCACGTCTCACTGCTGTCGGTTCCCCCTTCCGTCCCGTCGGCGGTCGGCCCCGTCGCGGCCCGTACGGCGCGCAGCCGGGAGACCACGACGGCCGTCCGGGCCACCACCATCGACAGGGACATCACGGCGAGCGCACTCACGAGCACCTCGCTGCCGCTGAGCTGGTAGTCGGCGGTGAACCGGGTCATGCGCGCGCCGTACCAGTGCTCGCAGCCGTACGCGAAGAGGATCTGCAGGCCGGAGAGGACGACCCAGACCGCCACGTGGCCGATGCCGCCGGTGCTGCGGATGTCCCCCGCACGGTCCCGGTGGGCGGAGAGCGGGGAGGCCGCGACGAGCCCGCAGATGCCACCGACACCGATGGCGGCGAGGTGCAGCGAGGGGTCGTTGCCCGCCGTCGGGAAGGAGCGCACGCAGGCGCCGATGACGGCCACGGCCGCCACTGCGGGGCCGGCGATCCGCGCCGCGGTGATGCGCCGGTCGCCGGAATCTGCGGCGAGGATGACGACGAGGACCGTTCCGCAGATGATGACCGCCGTCGTGAACTGACCCACCTGACCGGACCTGACCTTTCTGCTCGCCCCCGACGTCCCTTGCCGCGGTTGTCCTTCCGCTGTCCAACGTAGGCGGGGCGGCCCGGCGGCAGGGACGACCGATCGGTGGGAACGGCTGTCAACCGGTCGACGGACAGCGGCATCACGCGTGGTAGGACTGGTGACGTGCACATACACATTCAGGAGGAGGCTCCCAGGTCCCCGCGGGAGACCGCGCAGTACGGCCCCGACTCGGGGAGCCGCTGGTTCGGCCTGTGGGACGGCTACTTCGCCATCTCCTACCTCGTCACCGTCATGCTGCTGTTCACGTCCGACGAGGACCAGGTGCACCGGGCGTTCGCGGTCGGCGCGCTCACCCTGATCGTGCCCTGGTACGCGGGTCTCGGCCGCAGGCACATGATCCTGCGGAAGAAGAGCCGGCGGAACACGGTCTTCTCCGCCGGACTGTTCCTGCTGTTCGCCTCCTCCAGCACGCTCGACCCCGGGGGTTCCTTCGCGCTGTTCGCGGTGGTCCCCATGCTCATGATGAGCCTGCCGATGCCGTCAGCGATCGTGCTGGTCGTCCTGGCCAACCTGTGGCCGGTGATCGTGGTGTGGCTGCGGGGCGGGCAGTTCGACCCCCACATCCTGTCGGTGCTGCCCATATCCCTGCTGGGCATCGCCCTGTCGGTCCTGCTCGGCCTGTGGATCACGCGGGTGGTACAGCAGAGCACCGACCGGGCCGTGCTCATCGACGAGTTGCGGCTCAGTCGGGAGCGCGAGGCCCGGCTGTCCCACCAGGCGGGCATCTCGGCCGAGCGGGAACGGCTGGCCCGGGAGATCCACGACACCTTGGCGCAGAGCCTGACGAGCATCATCAGTCTGGTGCAGGCGGCCGAATCGGAGGTGGTCGCCCATCCCGAGCGGGCCCGGTCCCGGCTCGGGCTGGCCGGCCGGGTCGCCCAGGACAGCCTGGCCGAGGCCCGCAACTTCGTCTCCGCGCTCACCCCGCCCGCCCTGCGGGAGAGTTCCCTCGTGCGGGCCGTACACCGGCAGGCCGACCTCCTCATGGAGGAGACGGGGCTGACCGTGCGGTGCACGGCCCGCGGTGAGGAGCAGCCGCTGCCGATGGCCGTCAGCGTGGTGCTGCTGCGCTCGGCGCAGGAGGCGTTCGCCAACGTACGGAAGCACGCGCGGGACGCCCGTAGGGTGGAGGTACTGGTGGCGTACGCACCGGACGCGGTACGGCTCGTGGTCCGCGATGACGGCGCGGGCTTCGACACGGACGCCGACCTCGCCGACGCGCAGGACGGTGAGCGGAACGGTTTCGGGCTGCGCGGGATGCGGGCCCGGGTGGAGGAGATCGGCGGAATGGCAGAGGTCAGCAGCAGCCCGGGGGCGGGCACGGTCATCGAGGTGACGGTTCCCCTGGGCCCGGCGGCGCAGGAGTCGGACGATGAGTGAGCGCGGGCCGATCGGAGTCCTGCTCGCCGACGACCACCCGGTGGTCCGGGAGGGCCTGTCCGCCATGCTGGAGCTGGACGAGGGCATCCGGGTCGTGGGGCAGGCCGGCTCCGGTGAGGAAGCGGTGCTGCAGGCCGCGCGGTTGCTGCCTGACATCGTCCTGCTCGACCTGCGGATGGGCGCGATGGACGGGGTGGCCGCGACCGGGCACATCTTGCGGGAGTCACCGCGGACCAAGGTGGTCATCGTGACCACGTACGAGGACGACGCGGACATCCTGCGCGCGGTGGAGGCCGGCGCGGCGGGCTACCTGCTCAAGGGCAGTTCCCGCGAGGAGCTCGTGCACGCGGTGAAGGCGGCGGCGCGCGGCGAGACGGTGCTGACGCCGTCGCTGGCCCCGAAGCTGTTCCGGGCCGCCCGGGTGCCCGAGGCGCCGGTGCTGTCCGAGCGGGAGCGCGAAGTGCTGCAACTGGTCCGACGGGGCCTGACCAATGCGGACATCGGGCGCCGTCTGTTCATCAGCGAGGCGACGGTGAAGACGCATCTGCTGCGCTCGTTCAAGAAGCTGTCGGTGTCCGACCGCACGGCGGCGGTCATCACGGCCCTAGAGCGGGGCCTGCTGTCCTGACCGGACACCGGCACATCGCGATCGGGTTCCGATCAGGACTCCGGTTGGCAACAAAAGCGCTGCTCATAGCACGTGTCGATAACGGATTCAACGTATCCGTTATCGACACGTGGCTGGTTATGATCAGCGCTCCCGACTGGCTGTCCCCGCACTCCCCTCCCCCTGCCCAGCCGCCCCCGAGGAACGATGTCCCCCACAGAACCCGAAGGCCCGGCAGCCCCCGTGACGCCCCGGCAGCGGCAGCCGCGGCGGCGGACGGTGCGGCTGCGCACCCTGCTGATCCTGCTGGCGGTGGCCCCCACCGTGGCCATGGGCACCCAGACCGTTCTGAACGCCGATCGGCTGCTGGCGCAATCGGCGCACCTGCGCTCCGACGTGGCGGCCAGTGAGCAGATCGGCATACCGCTGTACACGCTCCTGGTCGACCTCCAGGCCGAGCGCACGGCGACCGCCGCCCGGTGGGCGGGGACGGCCGGCTCCGATCAGGAGTTGCGGCAGAGGCGCCTGGCCACCGACCGCGCCGCGGCCGAGGTCCGCCGGGTGGCCGCCGAATCGACCGCGCACCTCGAGGACGTGACCCGGCGCCTCGGGGAGCTGGCCGGCTACCGCGAGCGCTCGGACGCCCGCACCGGAACCCCCGACCGCCTGCTCGGCCATTACACCGGGGCGATCAACGACATCATCCGCGTGTACCAGCAGGAGTTCAGCCACTCGGAGGACGCCGAACTCACGCAGGCGAGCCGGCCGGTGGTGTCGATGCTCTCGGCCTCCGAAATGGTGGCGCGCGAGGACGCGGCCCTGGCCCTGGCCGGCCCCTCCCGGGAGCTGAGCGCCACCGGCTTCGACCAGTTCACCAGTTCCGTCGGGGCCCAGCGCTACCTGTACGAGACCTGGGTCGAGCCGTACCTGCCCGAGCGGGACCGGCAGTTCTACGAGCGCATCGTCGCTTCCCCGGACTGGCAGACGAAGATCCGCATCGAGAACGCGATCATCCACGAGAACAAGGACACCGAGACCGGCATCAAGCTGCCCGCCGAGGTCAGCGGCTGGAGCGCGGCGCACAGCAACTTCTCGGTGCAGATGGCCACGCTCAACATCGACCGCGCGAAGGGCGTCCTCACGCTGGGCGAGGCGAAGGCCGACGCACTGCAGACCGAGGTCGCCTGGTTGGTCGGCGGAAGCGGCGCCGGCCTGCTGCTGGTCGTGACCGTCGTCGTGCTGACCACCCGTTCGGTGCTGCGAAGGCTGGACGGGCTGCACCGGCGCACCGTTGCCGTCGCCGAGCGGATCCTCCCGGACGTCGTGGCCCGGCTCGACAGCGGCCGGCCCGTGGACGAGTCCGCGCTGCCGACGGTGCGCGGGCAGCGGGACGAGGTCGGGCGGATCAACGACGCGTTCGCCCGGGTCGTCGCCGTGTCCGTGGACGGGCACCGGCAGCTCGCGGCGGAGCGCCACGGCTTCGGGGCGTTCGCCTCGGGCATCGCCTCGCGCACCGGGAACCTGGTGAGCCGCCAGCTCGCCCTCACCGAGGACATCCAGGACGGTTTCGGCCACGACGAGGCCCTGCTCGCCCAACTGATGCGCTCCGACCAGCTGACGGTCGGCATGCGCCGCCAGATCGAGAACCTGCTCATCCTGTCGGGCGGCGAGATCCCGGACCCGCACACCGAGCCCATGCGCATCGCGGACCTGCTGCGCGAAGCCGCCGCTGAGGTGGAGGACTTCCGGCGGATCGACCGGCAGGCACTGGACGAGGCCAGTGTGGAACCGCAGTTCATCAGCCAGGTCAGCCACCTGCTGGCGGAGCTGCTGGACAACGCCACCCGGTTCTCCCCGCCTCGCTCGAAGGTGGTCATCCGTGCCGAACTGGTCACGGACGGGCTGTCGGTGGAGATCGAGGACCGGGGGCCGCGCGTGGCTGGCTCCCGCTACGAGGAGATGAACCGGCGCCTGCACACGGCCCCGCCGTACGCCGTCCTCGCCGAGAACGCGCACCGGCTCGGCCTCTTCGTGGTCGGCCACCTGGCCGAGCAGCTCGGCGCCACGGTCACGCTGCGGCGCTCGGTGTACGGGGGCACGTCGGCGGTCGTGGTGCTGCCGGAGCTCCTCCTGGTTCCGGCCGCCGCTCCGGTGCCGGAACCGGAACCGGAGCCGACACCCGCCCCGGCACCCGCGCCCGCGTCGGCCGCCCCGGAGCCCGCCCGGGCCCCCGCTGCCGCCACCCCGGCACCCGCGCCCGCCCTCGTACCGGCACCGGCGCCAGCGCCCGTACCGGCGTCGGCGACCGGCCCGCGGGCGGCCGAGCCGGCACCGCTGCCCACCCCTTCCGGCCTGCCGAGCCGCCGTCCGCCCGAGCCGCAGGCCGCTCGGGGCGGCGCCGGTCCGAGCCCCGCCCTGCCGGGGCGCGACGCACGCCCCGCCCTCCCCGAGCGCGTCCCGCAGACCCACATGACGGAACAGCTGCGCGGGCCGCGGGCGCCGGAGACGGCCCCCGCCCCGGACCCGGCCACACCCGAAGAGGTGGCCGACGCCTGGGCGGACTACGAACACGGGACCCAGAAAGTGGAAGAAGAGCTCCGACAGGATCAGCCATGACGACGACACAGAACGACATGATCTACAGCGTCCTGGACAACAACTTGAGCAGGATCGCCGGCATCCAGGGTGCCGTGCTCCTGTCCAACGACGGGATCGGGCTGAGCGCCTACCTGCTCGACCGGGACCAGGCGGAGCGCATAGCCGCCGCCTGCTCCGGGGTCGCGTCCACCATGAAGGCGATATCCAGAGAGATCGACGGCGGCCGGGTGATCCGCCAGCTCGTCGAGATGGACGACCGCTACCTCTGCATCGTCGGGTGCGGGGAGGGCAGCACCCTCATCGTCGTGACCTCCCGCAAGGCGCGTCTGGGAGAGCTGGGGGGCGAGGCCGTACGGACCGCCCAGGCACTCGGTGAGTGGCTGGGCACCCCGGAGCGCACGCAGACGCAGCCTCCCGCGTCGTAATGCCGGACGAAGTGACGGACGGGGCACCGGACACGGCCGCGGACGGCGCACCGCACGGGGCGGCGGAAACGGCCGAGCCGGTGGAGACGGCCGAGGCGGCGGGAGCCGCCGCGCCGGACGAGCCCGCGGAACCCCGGGAGCCGCCGCGCCGGCGGCGGCCCCGGGGCCCCCGGCGGACGCGGCTGTACGCGCTCACCGACGGCCGTACGGCCGCCTCGTGCACCGTCCTCACCATGGACACCACGATCACGGCGGCGGTCACCGAGGACGCCTGGAGCGGGCTGCCCACCGAGTGGCGGGCCGTCCTCGCCATGTGCCCGGCGCCCAACGGGCGTGCGGTCGCCGAGATCGCGGCGCGCATGCACATCCGCCTCACTCCGATGACGATGCTCCTGGGCGAGCTCGCGGACCGCGGACTGATCCACCACCAGCCGCCCCTGGAGGGCGACGAGACCACCAATGTCCACCTGCTCATGAGAATCAGGGACAACCTTGCCCGCATATGACGACCCTGCTCGGCAGGCGGCCGCCATGAAGATCCTCGTCGCCGGGGGGTTCGGGGTCGGCAAGACCACCCTCGTCGAGACGATCTCCGAGATCGAGCCGCTGCGCACGGAGGAACGGCTCACGGCCGCGGGAGTGGGCGTCGACGACCTCGACGGCATCGAGTCCAAGGCGGTCACCACGGTGGCGATGGACTTCGGCCGGATCACGCTCACCGAGGCCGGGGTGGTGCTCTACCTGTTCGGCACGCCGGGCCAGGAGCGGTTCTGGTTCATGTGGGACGACCTGCTGAGCGGGGCGCTCGGCGCGATCGTCCTGGTCGACACCCGCCGCCTGGACCGCAGCTTCGCGGCCGTCGACTTCTTCGAGAGCCGCGGCCTGCCGTTCGTGGTCGGTGCCAACTGCTTCCACGGCGAACAGCCCTACACCGCCGAGGAGATCGCCGCGGCCCTCCACCTGCGCAACCCCGACACGCCCGTCCTGATGCTCGACGCCCGCGAACGCGACGACGTCCGCGGTGTCCTGCTCGCCCTGCTGGACCTGCTGATCGCCGCGGCCGGCGCGGCCCCCGGCCCCGACCTGCCGAAGACACCCGCGGCAGCGAGCTGAGCGACCTGCGGCCCCGTTCCGGAAGACCTGGAGGCCCCGGGAGCCGCCTTGGCCCCGAAGGCCCCGGGAGACCGGGCAGCCGTCACCTCACCGGGTCCCCCACGGGCGTGACGCCGGGTTCAGGGACTGAACCCGTGGGACCGTTGCATAGGCTCGCTCCGGCGCCCCTATGACCGAGGAGGACCCATGAACCCCGCCGGGGAAGGGCTACAGCAGTTGGACGCGGTCAGCGTCCTCAACGCGAAGACGACACTCGTCCAGCTCCTCGTCCGGGCGGGCGTCCACCCCGGTGACGCGGGGGAGCTGATCGGGCTCGTCGAGGCCGGTACGCTCGCGGTCGCGCACAGGCAGGTCGGCGGGCGTGGGGGAACCGCCCCGACCGGGAAGGGCGAGCTCTACGCGTCCGGCTGGCTCGACGGTGCCCGCGCCGTCGCCGACGAGCTGGGCGACATCGCGGAGCGGGCGCTGCGGGAGGCGGTCGGCGCCGGTGCGTCGGGGGACGGCCTGGACGCGCGTCCCCCCGCCGGCAGGATGGAGCTGGAGCGGGCGAAAGTGGCCGTGCTACCGCTGTACCTCTCGTACACCACGCTCTCGGACCTCGATCCCGAGGTCTCGGAGCAGGTGCTCACCGCCGTCCTCGGGACGATGAGCACCAGGGAGCGCACCGGGTACGCGGGACGGCTGACGCGGTTCGCCTCGATCCACCGCACACGTCTGGAACGGCTGTACGCGGAGTACGGACCCGGCAGTGCCATCGCGATCCACGGCCGCTACTCCCTCCTCCACTCCCCCACCAGCGTCGCCGTGCTGGAACGGCTGCTCACGGAGCCGGCGGCGCTGTGGGAGGAGTGGGATGCCGCCGAGTTGCCGCCGGCCTGGCTCGACGGGTTGACCACGGCCTGGGGTGCAACCGCCTGACCTTCGGAAACCGCCCGTCAGCGGCCGGCCAGGACCACTGCGGCCGCCGCGCCGGGGACGACGGTGATCCCGGCCAGGGCCCACGCGACCCGCAGGCGTCCTCGCCGGCCGTGCACCGCTCGCCGGCCGTGCACCGCCGTCCACAGCACGCAGCCCATTTCCGCCCAGCGCCGGACCTCCTCCCGCTGTTCCCGGTCGTGCTGGGCCCGGCCGTGGAGGGACAGGGCCGCCGAGGATGCGGCTCCCGCACCCACCACGGCGGCGACGAGCACCCAGGGCGCTGACGCCAGCAGCAGGGGAACGACGAGCGCCGCGGTTCCCCAGCCGGTCAGGCAGGCCGTGGCCCTCGTCCGGCGCGAGGCGGGGCGGTCGGCGCCCGCGCGCAGGTCCACGACCGCGGGGACGTACCAGACGCAGCCGGCCGCACAGAGGACCGCAATGCCGAGCGCCGGAACTGCATGGGACATGAGCACCTCTCGCTGGGTTCGGTGGGCTGACGCGATGCCGGACGCCGGACGCCCGCACGGACTGCCGGATCCGGCTCCGGTTCCGGCTCCGGCTCCGGTTACCGGCTCCGGCCGCCCGGTCAGTGGCGGGCCGGTTCGAGGGCGGCGATCTCCGGGTGGTGGAGGTCGAACGCCGGGGACTCGGACCTGATGCGCGGCAGGGAGGTGAAGTTGTGCCGCGGCGGCGGGCAGGACGTCGCCCACTCCAGCGAGCGGCCGTAGCCCCACGGGTCGTCGACCTCGATCTTCTTGCCGTACTTGGCGGTCTTCCACACGTTGTAGAAGAACGGCAGGAACGACAGCCCCAGCAGGAACGATCCTGCGGTGGAGAGGGTGTTCAGGGCGGTGAAGCCGTCGGCCGCGAGGTAGTCCGCGTACCGGCGCGGCATGCCCTCGGCGCCCAGCCAGTGCTGGACGAGGAAGGTGAGGTGGAAGCCCGCCGTCAGGGTCCAGAAGGTGATCTTGCCGAGGCGCTCGTCCAGCATCTTGCCCGTGAACTTCGGCCACCAGAAGTGGAAGCCGGCGAACATCGCGTACACGACGGTGCCGAAGACGGTGTAGTGGAAGTGCGCGACGACGAAGTACGAGTCGGAGAGGTGGAAGTCCATCGGGGGCGAGGCCAGGATGACGCCGGTCAACCCGCCGAAGACGAAGGTGACCAGGAAGCCGACCGTCCAGAGCATCGGGGTCTCGAAGGACAGCGAGCCCTTCCACATCGTGCCGATCCAGTTGAAGAACTTCACCCCGGTCGGGACCGCGATCAGGAAGGTCATGAAGGAGAAGAACGGCAGCAACACGCCGCCGGTGACGTACATGTGGTGCGCCCATACGGTCACGGACAGGCCGGCGATCGCGATCGTCGCCGCGATCAGGCCTATGTAGCCGAACATCGGCTTGCGCGAGAAGACCGGGACGACCTCGCTGACGATGCCGAAGAACGGCAGCGCGAGGATGTAGACCTCGGGGTGGCCGAAGAACCAGAACAAGTGCTGCCACAGCAGGGCCCCGCCGTTGGCGGCGTCGAAGACGTGGGAGCCGAACTTGCGGTCGCTTTCGAGGGCGAAGAGGGCCGCGGCCAGCACCGGGAAGACCATCAGCACCAGAAGCGCCGTGAGCAGCACGTTCCAGGTGAAGATCGGCATCCGGAACATCGTCATGCCCGGGGCCCTCATGCACAGGATCGTGGTGATGAAGTTGACGGCGCCCGCGATGGATCCGAAGCCGGACAGCGCCACGCCCATGATCCACATGTCGGCGCCGGGGCCCGGCGAGTGCACCGAGTCCGACAGCGGCGCGTAGAGGAACCAGCCGAAGTCGGCGGCACCGCCCGGGGTGAGGAAACCGAAGGCCGCGATGAGCGATCCGAAGAGGAAGAGCCAGAAGGAGAGCATGTTCAGCCGCGGGAACGCCACGTCCGGCGCGCCGATCTGCAGCGGCATGATCCAGTTGGCGAACCCGGTGAACAGCGGCATCGCGAACATCAGCAGCATGATCGAACCGTGCATGGTGAACGCCTGGTTGAACTGCTCGTTCGACATGATCTGCGTGCCCGGGCGCGCCAGCTCCGCTCGCATCATCAGCGCCATGACGCCGCCGATGATGAAGAACACGAACGCGCTCACGAGGTACATCGTGCCGATCCTCTTGTGGTCGGTGGTCGTCAGCCACTCCACCCACGAGGCCCGCTGCACCGGTCCGCCTCCGGCTGCTCCGGTTCTGGTTCCGGTCGTCACGCCCGGCGCGGTCTCCGGCTCCGCGCCCGCCGCCTGCTTCGTCCCTGTCACGTCCACCGGACGCTGCCCTCCCTGTAGCTGTACCCGACGCGAACCGGGAGGTGCCGCACACAAGGGGAACGGCACCCCCGGACGCCGCCCCATGATCCGCGCACGGGTAGGGGGTCCGGCAGGGCCGAACAGTCCCTCCGTGCCCTGCGTGATCAGGGCCGTACGGCCCCCTCCCAGTGCCGTACGGCACGCACCGGCACGGACCCCGCGAGCGGATGCTGGTCGAGGGGGACCGCGCCAGCACCGGTGACCGGGTCGTGGAGGATCCGCTCCGGCGGTACGGCCATGGCGGCCAGCTGCCTCACCGCGGCCGAGACCATGGCCGGCGGGCCGCTGACGTAGGCGAGGTGCCGGGACCAGTCGCCGCTCCGGGAGACCGCCTCCACCACCGGGGCGCAGTCGGTGCCGGCAGCGCCCTCCCCGATGACCGGGACCACGCGCAGCCACGGGCAGCGTTCCCGCAGCACCGTCAGGGCCTGCGTGTCGTACAGGTCGTCGAGTGTGCCGGCTCCGAGGAAGAGGTGGGTCCGGCGCGGCCGGGGCCCGCGCTCCAGCTCCTCCAACAACGCCTTGGCGGTGGCCCAGCCGGTGCCCGCCGCCACCACCAGCACGTCCCGGCCGGAAGCGGCGTCCACGGTCATCGCGCCCCGGGCCGGACCGACCCGCAGGGGATCACCGGTGCCGGTGCGCGTCACGAGCGCCTCGACCACGTCGTCGCTGCCGTCGCTGCGGACGTGGAACTCCAGCTCGCCGTCGGGGCGCGGCGCAGAGGCCATGGAGTAGGGCCGCCAGGCGTGCGGCAGGAGCGGTGTCTGGAGATGGGCGTACTGCCCGGCCCGGTAGGGGTACGGCTCGGCGGTGCGCACGCGGACCACGGCGAGGTCCGGCCCGCACAGCCGGTGGCCGGTCACCACGGCGTTCCAGTAGGGCGGTTCCGCCAGCGCCCGTTCGGCCCCGGCCACCATGGCCGCGACGGCGAGCCGCAGCATCCGCAGCCAGGCCTGCTCCAGCTCGTCGCTCCATCCCGCGCCCGCGCACCCTCGCAGCGCCTCGACGAGGGCCGCCTCGAACACTTCGTAGTGCACCGGCCGCACGCCCAGCTTGCGGTGGTCGCGGCCCAGCCGGGCACAGAAGGCGGCCAGCTCCTCCGGCTGGTGCAGGTTGTCGATGAGGTGCCGCAGCGCCTGCTCCAGGTGGGTGCGCTGGAACGCCATCGAGTCGGGGAACAGGCCGCGGAGGTAGGGGTGGTGTTCGAACATGGCGTCGTAGAGACGGTCGATGAGCTCCCCGCAGGGGCTCACCAGCGGCAGGTTCGAGGTGATCAGCCGCTGGTCCGCGGCGCCGTCGTAGGAGTCCGGGTCCGGACGGGCCGCGGCCGGCTGCCGGGTCGGGGCCATCAGCTGCCGCCGCAGCCGCATGGCGTCCTGTCGCGCGAGGAGCGCGTGGTAGGTGTCGTACTGGTTCACGTCGTGTGCTTCTTCCGGTTGTGCTCGCCTCCTTGCCTCCGCGGTTTCCCGGGTGGGGGCCGGCAGGCCCTCACCGGGCACCCTCCGTGCGTCGCAGACGACCGGGATAACGTCACAGCAGCGTCTCCCAGTACGCCTGGAAGCGGGTGGCGATGAGCAGCACGACGACCCCGTACCAGGTGGCCGGCACGACCCAGTGGAACTCCTGCACGCCGCTGACCAGCGCGCGGGGGGCGCGGATGACGCCGTGCCGGAGGTTGTGCACCGTGGTGTACCAGAACATGGCGATGGTGGCCGCCCACGCCAGGCAGCACCACAGGCACAGCGCCCCGATCCCGTACAGGGCCTGCCCCATCAGCCACATGCAGAAGCCCGCGCCCAGGAGGGTCCCGAGATTGAGTCCGGCCCAGAACCACCGGCGGTAGGCGGCACCCGCGAGCAGGCCGGACCCGATCGCGACGACCACCGCGTAGGCGACGAGGCCGAGCAGCGGATTGGGGAAGCCGAACACGGACGCCTGCCCGCTGCGCATCACGTCGGCGCAGGACAGCACCGGGCTGAGGTTGCACGAGGGGACGAAGTCCGGATCCCGGAGCAGCTCGAACTTGTCGAGGGTGATCACGAACGAGGCGAGGACCCCGGCCGCACCGGTGATGACCAGGAGCCAGGCGAGGGCGCGCCCCGCACCGATCGGACCGGGCCGGACGGCGACGGCTCCGCCGGCGCTGCCGCGCACGTCGGCCCCTTGGTCATGCGGGGTGTCGGACTCATGCAGGGCGTCGGACATCGTCGCCCTCCTGCCGCGCCGGTGTGCCGAGGGGGGCGGGCCCCGCCGCGGACAGGTGCCGGGAGGAAGCCCGGGTCCGGGTCCCGGCCGAGGTCCGGGACCGGGCCCGGCTCGCCCCCTCGGGCCACATGACTTCCACGGGAACGCCGCGTGCCCTGGCATAGGCCACCAGGTGCGCGGTGGCGTCCCTCCCGTCGGACGGCGAACCGTCCCACACGGCGAGCAGCCGACGGCTGGTCCGGATCATCTCCTCGTCGGCGCCGATGCAGGCGGCCCGGTCGTCGGGATCGAACTCCAGCAGGGCCGCCCGGTCGGCGAGCGCGAGCAGCTCGCCGGCCGCTGCCCGGTCGCGCTGCGGCAGCGGGGCGGGCGCCGCCCCCTCGGCCGCGAGCAGTACCGCCAGCCGCCGGCCCGACGTACGCACGGCCCGTCCGACCACCACCGGCAGCCCGGCACCCGCGCGGACCGCCACGGTGGCGTTCCCCGCCCGGCGCTCCAGGCGCGCCCGCACCTCGGCCCCCACCAGTTCGAGCGTGTCCGGGGGCAGATCGGCATGGCCCACCGCCGCGATCATCCGCCCGCTCGCTTCCCCGCCATCCGGCGCCCTCCACTCGTCCCGTGTGCGCACGGTCCGCTCCGCCGTCGCCGACGGGCGTACCCGGATCACGAGTGAACACGCGCCGCGCTCGCCCCAGAAGGGCCCGAACGTCCCCCGGGCCGTTCCCCCGGGGGCCGAACGTCCTTCGGGCCGGGCCGCCCAACGGCGGCCGGTGGCACCACGCCCGTCGGCTCCGACGCGGGGTTCCGTTGCGTCGCCGCGGGCAGTGATGCGTCCATGAACGAGATCGTCTTGATGTCGGACCCGCGGGTCGCCGCCGTACCGGTCCGGGAGTGCGGGGAAGCGCTCGCCGACGTGCGCTCCGAAGGCCACCTGCTGCTCGACCCCCGCAAAGCGGACGGGGCAGGAGCGTTCTGCCGCGTCCGCCGAGGCGTCCTGGACCGGCTGGTCCACGCTCAGACCCTGCTGCCCCACGGGCTGCGGCTGCTCTTCGTGGAGGGCTACCGGCCCCTGCCACTCCAGCGCCGCTACTTCGAGGAGCACGCCGACGCCCTGCGCGCCGCCCACCCCGACCTGGCTCCCGCCGCAGTGCACGCGGCGGCAAGCCGTTACGTCTCGCCTCCCGACATCGCGCCGCACAGCGCCGGAGCAGCCGTGGACGTGACCCTCGCCGACGCCGAAGGCCGTGAACTCGACCTCGGCACGCGGAATGATCGCCGGCCCCGAGGAAAGCAACGGCGGCTGCTACACGCACGCCGCCGGCATCGGCGAGTCCGGGCCTGCCCACCGGGCCGTGCTGTCCGCCGCGCTGAGCCGGGCCGGTCTCGTCAACTACCCGACGGAATGGTGACACTGGTCCTACGGCGACCGCTACTGGGCCCTCACCAAGGGAGCCGCGCACGCGGTCTACGGTCCCCGGGAACCGGTCTTCGGGCATTCGGAGCGATCGAGGTGATGCGGATCACGTCGGGCCGGGCCGGCAGGGTGTCACACGGGGGGCGCGCCGTTTGTCTCCTGGTCATACGCACGAGGCCGAAAGGCCCACCCCCTCCAGGAGGCTGACGATGAGGGTCCTACTGGCCGGCGCGACCGGCGCCATCGGCCGTCCGCTGACCCGTGCCCTGCTCCGTGACGGGCACCAGGTGCTGGCGCTCGCCCGGTCGGACGGCGCGACCGCGACCGTGCGGGGCCTCGGCGCCGAACCCGTGCGGGCGGACGCCTTGGACCGGGACGGTCTGCTGCGCGCCCTCGACGGCCGCTCGGCCGACGCGGTGATCCACCAGCTGACCGCGCTCAAGGCGCCCAAGCGCACGCTGACCGCCGACGATCCCAGCAACGTGCTGCGCGAGCGCGGCACGGCGAACCTGCTGGAGGCCGCAGGCGTCCTCGGAGCCGGCAGGTTCCTCACCCAGTCCCTCGTCCTCGGCTACGGATACCGCGACCACGGCGACCGGTTCCTCACCGAGGAGGACCCGTTCGGCGTCCGCGGCGGCACCGTCGCCGACCACGTGACCACCAGGCTGATGGAGGCCGAGGGGCAGCTGTTCGCCGCCGGGCACGTGGCCGGCACCGCACTGCGGTACGGGGTGTTCTACGGTCCGGGAACCTGGTTCGACCCCACCCCGGGAAGCCGGTCCGTCCCCGTCCCCGCGGGCGGCGGCGGAGTGGTGCCGTGGATCCACGTCGGGGACGCCGCCGAGGCCACCGTCTCGGCCATGGAGCGCGGCGGGGCGGGCGAGGCGTACAACATCGTCGACGACCGGCCGTCCCACTGGGGCGAGCTCGCCGCAGCGCGCGGCGGACGCCCGGTCCGGCTTCCGGGATGGGCGCTGCGCCTGGCGGTCCCGTACCTCGGCGCGCTCATGCTGGACACCCGGCTCCGGGTCTCGCACGCGAAGGCCACCCGGGAGCTCGGCTGGAGCCCGCGCTACGGATGCCACCGGGCGGGCATGGGCGCCGCGTGACGTCCGGCCGCGGCCCCGGTCAGCCGTCGGCGGCCCGCAGCCGGGTGCGGATGCCGCGGGCGGCGGGGCGCCGGGACTCCACCGGATGACCGTCCCGGACACCCATCACGGCGACAGCGCCTCCAGGACGGTCATGAGTTCGTCGTGGGACGTGAACACATGTCCCTGCAGGCCGAGTTCACGCGCCGCCCGGACGTTTTCGGCCCGGTCGTCGACGAACAGGACCTGCTCCACGGGCAGTTCGAGTTCGCGAACGCACCACTGGTACGCGGCCGGTTCGGGCTTCGCGCTGCCTATCCGGCAGGACAGGCCGAGGACCGCGAACCGCTCCAGCCACGGCTGGGTGGCCTCGTACCGGGCGGCGAGCTCCTCGGGGATGTTGGAGAGGAGCCCGAGGACGACTCCCCGGTCGGCGAGCAGGTGGAGCAGGTCCACGCTGCGTTGGTCGACCTCGCTCCAGCTGGCGAGGTCGGCGGCGACCAACTCCTCGGTCAGGCGGTCGTCGAGCGGGATGCCCAACTGCGCGCAGACCCCTTTCCAATAGCCGGGTCCGGTGGTGTCACCACGGTCGTAGGGGGCGCGCCGCGACCAGTACGCCTCCCAGAACCGGTGGGGGTCACCGCCGGCCGTGCGTTCCAGCACGGCCCGGGACTCGGGCGACTGGACCCGTGCGATGACACCGAACAGGTCGAAGAGGACGGCTTTCATCCTTGGGGTTCCTCACGTTCCTCGAGTGGCGACCGCGTCCGTCCGCCCCGTCCCGCTGCGGGCGGCGACCCCGCCGCGGTCGGGCGCGTTCCTGCGCAGCCACAGGCTGAGGGCGGTGCAGACGACGGCGAGCGCGAACAGCACCAGGGGTGCCGTCTTCACGTCCACGGTGTCGATCAACGCGCCGAGCAGCGGGGGAAAGGCCACTCCGCCGATCATCGACGCGGCGATCACGTAGGCGCCGGCCGCGGCGACGCCGGGCACGGCCCGGTTCAGCCAGGGCAGGCAGGTCGGGAAGATGGGCGCGATCATGAGACCGACGCCGAAGTACGCGTACGGGGCCAGCGCGGGGACGGTGGCCAGGAGCAGGAAGCCGGCCATGCCGGCGCAGCACACGGTCAGGATCGACGGTGCGGACCAGCGAAGGCTGAGCGGGGCGACGACGAACCGGCCGATGGTCATGGCGGCCCAGTAGGCGGAGGTCGCGGTCGCTGCGGTGGCGGCTCCGTAGCCGACGGCTTCGAGGTGGGTGGGCTCCCAGCCGCCGACGCCCGTCTCGATGGCCACGTGCAGCACGTAGATGCCGATGAACACGGCGATGACCGGCAGCACCCGGGCCCCGCCCGCCGGGGCGCTCCCCGCCGGGGCCGGCTCGGGCTCCCGGGCCGCCACACCACCCAGGGTGACCATGAGGAGAAGGCTGATCACGCCGATGCCGACGAAGACCTCCGGGTAGTCCTCCGCTCCCAGCCAGCCGATCAGGGCCGGGCCCGCGATGGCCCCGACGCCGAAGTGCCCGTTGAGCAGGTTGAGCATGGCGGGGCTGCGGTTGCCGAAACCGATGGCGAAGAGCTGGTTGAGGCCGTAGTCGATCCCGCCGAACCCCAGGCCGGTGACGAAGGTGCCGACGAGGGCCAGGATCCAGCTCGGCGAGAACGCGAAGGCCACCGCACCCGCGGCCATCAGCACGTAGGAGCCGCCCAGCAGCACCCGGTCGTTCAGCCGGCCCCGCATTACGTGGTAGACCAGCACCCCCAGCAGCGCACCGATGAAGTGGGCGCTGAGGCTGAACCCCGCAACGGCGGGGCTGATGCCGTACTCCTCCCGCAGGGCGGGAATCGCCGGTCCGTAGAGCGCCTGCAGGGCCCCGATCACGACGAAGGCCACGCACGAGGCGACGAGCGCGACCGTCGTGAGGAGCGGCTGCTGTGGCTCCGGGAGGTCGGCCCGACTGCTGGCTGACATCGCCCCTCCTCCTCATTCATTTGCCGTACGAACATTTCTGATGTTCGTCACGGCGGGAAGTTCACACCGTTCCGCTCAGATTACTCACGCAGACTGTTCATTTCAACAGATCCAATGTGTGAAACGCTCACCGCGACCCTGGCGGGCCACCGTCTGTGCTAAAGCAGACACATGAACGTGATGGAGAGGCACAAGTTCGTCGTGGGCATGCTCATGCAGCAGAACCGCGCGACGGTGGCCGAGTTGGCCCGAGCGACCGGGGCGTCCGAGATGACCATCCGCCGGGACCTGGAGGTGCTGGAATCCCGGGGCGCCCTGCGCCGGGTACGCGGCGGCGCCGTGAGCAGTCTGCCCGGCGGCGTCGAGCCGCCCTACGCGATCCGCGCCATGTCGGGGACCCGGGCCAAGGAGCGGCTGGCACGCACCGTCGTCGGACTGTTGACCGACGGCGAGACCGTGGCCCTGGACACCGGCACCACCGCCGTGGCCGTCGCCAACGCGATGGGCGACCGCCAGTTCACCGTCACCCCCCTCTCCCTGCACGCAGCCTTCGCCCTGTCCGCACGCCCCGGCATCCGCCTGGTGATGCCGGGCGGCCAAGTGCGCCCGGAGGAGCTCTCGTTCTACGGCCACACCCCCGTCCAGACCCTCGGGGACCTGTGCTTCGACACGTTCGTCCTGGGCTGCTGCGGCGTCGACCCGGTACAGGGCGCCACCGCCTACGACCTCGACGACGTCCAGGTGAAGCGGGCCGCCGTCGCCGCGGCCCAGCGGGTGGTCCTCGTCGCGACCGCCGACAAGCTCGGCCGTGCGGCGCTGGGGCGGATCTGCTCGATGGAGGAGGTCGCGCTCGTCGTCACGGATGCCCCCGCCGACCACTCCGTGGTCAAGGAACTGCAGGACCAGGGCGTCGAGGTGATGCACCCGTCGGACGACTGACCCGGCACCTCGTCCTTCAGCAGAGCCGGCGCTTCCTGGGGCATGAGTGCACGATGCCGGCCGCACCGCTCCAACCCCGGGCCACTCGGACCCTCCGCCCCGGCCCACAAGACCCTGCGCACGCACGTGCCCAGGGTGCTCAGATGGAAGAAGGGTCCGCCCCCACCTGCACGCACCCCGGGGCGGCGGCAGGATCCATGACCGAACAGGGCGAAGGAGCCGGTCATGCCCGCAACTCGCTACACCGTCAGTGACGTCATGACGCACACCGCCGTCGCCATAGGCCGCGAGGCGTCCTACAAGGAGATCGTCGAACTGATGCACGAATGGAAGGTGAGTGCGGTCCCCGTCCTGGAAGGTGAGGGCCGCGTCGTCGGAGTCGTCTCCGAGGCCGACCTGCTGCCCAAGGAGGAGTTCCGCCGTGAGGAGCCCCGCCTGCCGGACCAGCTGGAGGAAGCGTCCAAGGCCGGTGGCGTACTCGCCGAGGACCTGATGTCGAGCCCGGCGGTCACCGTCCACCCGGACGCGACCCTTGCCGAAGCGGCCCGCATCATGGCCCGCAAACACGTCAAGCGCCTGCCGGTGGTGAACGACGTCGGCATGCTGGAGGGCGTCGTCAGCCGCAGCGACCTGCTGAAAGTGTTCCTGCGGCCGGACGAGGAGCTGGAGGAGGAGGTTCACCGGGCCGTGCTGCACGAGCTCGCGCCGGGCGTGCCCCTGGACTTCTCCGTCCAGGACGGTGTCGTCACCCTCCGGGGACCACTGCACGACCGCGCCCTGGTCCCCCTCCTGGCCCGCGCCATCCGCGCCGTCGAGGGGGTCGTCGACGTCCGGATGGAACTCGACGGGGCGCTCCCAGCCTCTGAGTAGGCCCGCGCAGGCGCTGCGCCCGCGCGGGCCGCTGTTCCAGCGGTCCTCCGGTCCTCCGGTCCTCCGGTCCGAGGATGCGACCGCAACAGCGGAAGGAGAAAACGGTGAGACACAGGGAAGTGGGCGAGCTGATGACCCGCGAGGTCGTCACGGTCCCCCGGCACGCCACCTTCAAGGACATCGTTCGCACGCTCAGCGAACACGAGGTTTCTGCGGTAGCCGTCATTGACGGCGCCCGACACCCGCTCGGCGTGATCTCCGAAGGCGATCTGTTGCCGAAGTCCGCCGACCAAGGGGATTGGTTCCGCTCGCTGCCGCGTCCCGAACCCTGGGAACGCGACAAGGCCGCGAGCACGACGGCGGAGGAGCTCATGTCGGCGCCGGCGGTCTGCGCACGGCCGGATTGGACCGTGGCGGAGGCCGCCCGGTTGATGGAGAGCCAGCGCGTCAAGCGGCTGCTGGTCGTCGATGACTCGGACGTCCTCGTCGGCGTCGTCACCCGTGGCGACTTGCTGCGGATCTTCCTGCGCGACGACGACGCCATCCGGCACGAGATCACCGGGGAGGTCCTCGACCGAACCCTGCACGTGGACCCCTCGGCCGTATCCGTCGACGTGATGGACGGAGAGGTGACGCTGCACGGTGTGGTGCGCTTCCGGAGCCTCATCCCCGTCGTGGAGCGGCTGTGCCGCACCGTCGACGGCGTCGTCCGGGTCACGGAGCAGCTCGCGTGGGAGACGGACGACACCCGTACGGGTCACTGAGCCGGCCGGGTGTTTCGTCCGTCCTCGTCCCGCACCGCGACCGTCATCCGGCCACCGAGTGCGTCCGGCAGGCGGTGCAGGGTCGGGGCAGCCGGTTGTGGCCGCGGTGGACAGCAGCGCGTCCACGACGTCCTCAGGAGCCTGCGTCGCCAGCCGAGTGGTCCGCTCGTGACCAAGCGGTCACGTCACTCCGTGCGGGCCGGCCAGGGAGGTACTGCGGCGCCGGCACGGCTCACGCCATGTCCTGTCGGACGATGACCACCGGGCACGACGCGTGGAGCGCCACCTGCTGGCTCACCGAACCGAGGAGGGCCCGGCGGAAACTGCCGCGTCCATGACTACCCACGACCAGCATGTCGGCCCCCTTGGCCGCCTCCACCAAAACCTCGGCCGGGTGCCCGTGCACCAGCCGCTCGTGCACCAGGGACGCCCCCTCATCGCCGAGTACGGTGCGGACCTCCTCGACCAGCCGCCGCTCGGCCTCCTCCTCGTCGAACGTCGCGTCCACTGCCGGAGCCGACCACGACGCCTCACCGGGGAGCTCCCAGGCCGTCACCGCCTCCACCCTTCCGCTGACGAGGCCGGCGTACCGTACCGCCCAGCCCAGTGCGGCCTGGGACGAGGGCGATCCGTCGACGCCCACCACGATCCGCGGCGTCTCGTGCTGCGTGTCCATGCCCTTCACCCCTTCCCTTCCGACCTAGCTCCAGCGTGTGCGAGGCGGGTGGTCACCGCCACGCGAGAAGCCCGGCAGGACGCCCTGGTCCGCTGGGATGGGCCGGACGGTCCCGGTGTGTGCACCGCGCGGCCCTCCCACCGCCCGTGGCCGCCGGCGCAGGGTGAAGTCACGTGGGAGGAGGCACACCATGAGCACGATGCACAGCAGCCGCGAAGAGAGGGCTCCGGAGGCCGGCGAAGCCCTGCTCGCCCACTCCCGCCAGGTCCCGTTGCCGGCCGGCACCCGCATCTAAAAGGAGCACCAGCGGGCCGAGAAGTCCCCCCGGTCACGAAGGCACGGTCATCACCGACCGGCTCGACTCCGCCCGCACCCGGCTCCTCGACCGGTTCGCCCCATACGGCAGCGGAACCCCGCTGGCCTACGCACGCTGAGGACCCCGCCATGACCTCCACCCCGTACACCGTCGCCGACGTCATGACCACCAGGGTCATCGCCGTCACCCCCGACACCGGCTTCAAGGACATCGCCTCCGCGATCGAGCGGTGGAAGGTGACCGCCCTCCCCGTCATCGAAGGCGAAGGCCGCGTCGTCGGCGTGGTCTCCGAAGCCGACCTCCTGCCCAAGGAGGAGTTCCACGAGCACCGCCCCGGCCTGATCGAGCAGATGCGCCGCCTCGGCGACACCGCCAAAGCCGGCTCCACCCGCGCCGGCGACCTCATGACCACCCCCGCGATCACGATCCGCCCCGACGCCACCCTCCCCCGGGCCGCCCGCCTCATGGCCGACCGGCACATCAAGCGCCTCCCGGTCGTCGACGCCGACGGCACCCTCAAGGGCATCATCAGCCGCGCCGACCTCCTGAAGGTCTTCCTCCCGCACCGACGAGGAGCTGACGACCGAAATCCGCCGGACCGTGGTCGAGCGCCTGTTCCCGCTCTCCCACGAAGCCGTGACGGTGACGGTGTCCCACGGCATCGCCACCCTGACCGGCCGGGTGCGGGACCGGGACCTGATCCCTCTGGCCGAACGCCTCGCGCACTCGGTCGAAGGCATCGTCGACGTCCACTGCCGGCTCCGGACACCCACCGCCGCATGACCCTCGGCCGGGTCGGTCCTTTCGGTCCGGGTCCGGCCCGGTCGGCCCTGTGCGCCGGGCCGGCGCCGCAGGAAGCTGGACGGGGAATCTACCGGCCATGCACGGGCCCCACGAGGAGGCATGTCATGACGGCCCAGGTCACAGTGGGCGTGGACGGCTCACCTGAGAGTCTCGCCGCAGTTGCGTGGGGGGCGCGTGAGGCGACCCTCCGGGATGTGCCGCTGCAGCTGCTGCACGTGGAGGAATGGACGGCTTCCAGGGACCAGCGGTTCTCTGCTCCGCCGGACGACCGGTCCGAAACGCTTCTGCGGGACGCCGCCGAGCGGGCACGCCGGGACCACGTGCCCCTGGAGGTGACCACACGCTGCGTCCGGGGTCGCGCCGCAGAGGTCCTGGGCGAAGCCGCGGACGACGCCGAACTGATGGTGCTGGGCTCCCGAGGGCTCGGCGGCATCAGCGGATTCCTGGTCGGTTCGGTGTCGTTGGCCGTCGTCGGCACGGCACGGCACCCGGTCGTCCTGGTACGGGCGCCCGCGGACGACACGGCTCAGCCGTCGAACAGCGGGATCGTCGCCGGTGTCGACCTGGCCCACCACAGCGACCGGCTCCTCGGATTCGCCTTCACCGAAGCCGCACGCCGGGGCTGTGCGCTGCGCATCCAGCACTACTGGAGCCCGCCCCCCGTCTACGTGTACGCCGGCGTCATGGACCCGCACATCGGCGACGAGCTCGGACAGCACGCGGCACGGACCCTGAGGGAACTTCTCCGACCTTGGCAGAAGACCTACTCCGGAGTCCACGTCACCCATGAGGTGGTCACCGGCGCTGCCGGTGCCCGACTCGTGGACGCGGCGAAGGGAGCGGCACTGCTGGTCGTCGGCCGACGCACCCGGAAGGTGCCGTTCGGCCCGTACATCGGTCACGTCGCGCACGCGGCGATTCACCACAGCCCGGCCCCGGTCGCGTTGGTCCCCCTGGGCTGACCGGGGACCAGGGTCGCCGGTTGGTCGTGGAGCCGCCTGCAAAACCGTCACCGCACCGAATGCGGGCGGCCATCCAGCTCGACGCACCCGCAGGTCAGCGCACTCGACCTCGCGGCTTCAGATGGGTCGGCGACAGGTCCGGGGCCGGAATTTCCGCAGGTCAGAGCGCTGCGAGTCCCTCAAAGCCAGCAAAAGTCAGCATCCGCACGCCTCTACCACGGGCTGGACCACAAGGATTCGTTCCTCGCGAAACCGGATTTCCGCGTCCGGCAGGGACACCTCCCCAGGCCCCTCGGCCGTCGCGGGGCCGCCGGCCGGTTTTGCCGCGGCCCCGCCCGGGCGGCGGGGTCAGGGCGGGTGGCCGGGACAGTGTCGTATAAAAAAATGAAGCAGGCCACGATTTA
>NZ_JBHWJJ010000131.1:0-23782 GCF_042732005.1 Streptomyces sp. NPDC059851
GAGCCGGTCCCGGGGACGCGGACGGGTCCTGAGGTCCCGGGCCCGGGCCGGCGGGTGGACGGGCCCGGGTTCCGGGGGGACCCGGCGCTCCCCCGGCCCGGGTGAGCCCCGGCCCCGGGAACGTCGCACACCTACGTCACCCGTGGCGTAGGTGTGCAGCCCCCGGGCTCGGCGAGGAGAGGACGGCGCGGGGGCCGACGGGCGGCGGGTCAGCCGCCGCAGGCACAGCCGGCGGCGGCTTTGGCCTCGGCGGGTGTCCGGTCCGGGTCGACGGCCCGCTCGTCGGGGGTGCAGCAGGCGGTGGTGCCGCAGCAGGCGTCCGCGGCGGTGCCGGCCTTCTCCAGGGTGTCGGCGTCGGCCTTGACCACGTAGACCTCCCACGGCTCCTCACCGGGGCCGGTGACCCACACCTTGTCCTGGAGTGCGTAGCAGCAGGAGGTGTCGGTCTCCTCGAAGGTCGCCAGGCCCGCGTCCTTGAGGCGGGTGGTGGCGTCGGCGACGTCCTCGGTGGAGGAGACCTCGACGCCGAGGTGGTCCAGGCGGGTGTTCTCACCGGTCTCGCCCTCGATGAGGACGAGCTTGAGCGGGGGCTCGGCGATGGCGAAGTTGGCGTAGCCCTGGCGGCGCTTGGCGGGCTCGGCCCCGAACAGCTTGGAGTAGAAGGCGATCGAGGCTTCGAGGTCGGCGACCCGCAGGGCGAGCTGGACACGGGACATGGTGGTCTCCCATCCGAAAGAACGGCTTGTTTCGACATCTGTCAATACATCGACTCTCCCACCGGATTAGATGGCTGTCAACATAGAGACTTGTCGAAGTAAGTCTGGTGCTGCGACCACTCGCAGCTCGCCGCGCCGGAGGCTCGTGAACAGCCCGTCGACCTCTCGCTCATCCGCGACACGACATGCGGGCCCACCCGTTCCGAGGCCGGGCGCCTTCCCGGCCCGGGGAAGTCCCCTGGGCGGGAAGCCCCGCGGGTCGGGAGCGGGCCCGGCCTGCGGGGTCCCGGAACCGGGCCGTCCTCGCCGGCCCGGGCGGGCGAGGACGGCTCCCGCAGGTGCCGGGCTCAGCGGGCCAGGACCACCGCGGCCACCGTCTCCGGGACCGGGGCCAGACCGGCCGGGCGGGTCGTGAACGTGCCGCGGCCCTGGGTGCGGCCGCGCAACCGCGACGCGTACCCGAACAGCTCGGCCAGCGGCACCACGGCGGTGACCGCCGTCGTGCCGGACCGCCCGGCGGAGCCGGTGACCCGCCCGCGGCGGGCCGCGAGGTCGCCGAGCACGGCCCCGACCGCATCGTCGGGGACGGTGACCACGACCTCGGCGACCGGCTCCAGCAGGGCCATGGCACTCGCCCGTAGCGCGGCGCGCACAGCGGCCCGACCCGCCGTACGGAACGCCAGCTCCGAGGAGTCCTTGGAGTGCGTCGCCCCGTCGGTGAGCGTGACGCGCAGCCCGGTCACCGGGTGGCCGCCCAGCGGCCCGTCGGCGAGGGCGTCCCGGCAGCCCGCCTCCACGGCGCGTACGAACTCCTGCGGGACACGTCCCCCGACGACGGTCGAGCCGAACGCGAAGGCCGCCTCGTGCTGTTCGGCTCCCTCCGCCACGTCCAGCGGCTCGACGTCGATGACGACGTGGGCGAACTGCCCGGCCCCGCCGTCCTGCTTGACGTGCCGGTGGACCAGGCCGGACACACCGCGCACCACCGTCTCCCGGTACGAGACCTGCGGCCGGCCCACCGTGAGCTCCAGCCCGTGGTCCCGGCGGATCTTCTCCACCGCTACCTCCAGATGGAGTTCGCCCATGCCGGACAGAACGGTCTGCCCGGTCTCCGGGTCGCTGCGCACCACCAGCGAGGGGTCCTCCTCGACCAGCCGGACCAGCGCGGTCGCCAGCCGTCCGGTGTCGGCGCTGCGGCGCGCCTCGACCGCCACCGACACCACCGGGTCCGCGACGGTGGGCGGTTCCAGCAGTAGCGGCGCCTGCGGCGTGCACAGCGTGGTGCCGGCGCGGACCGTTTTCAGGCCGACCGCGGCGACGATCTCGCCGGCCCGTGCCTCGTCCAGCTCGAAGTGCCGGTCGGCCTGCACGCGCAGGATGCGGGCGACGCGTTCGGTCCGGCCGGTGCCGGTGTCGAGCACGGTGTCCCCCTTCCGCAGGGTTCCGGAGTAGACGCGGACGTACGTGAGGCGGCCGGTCGCGGTCACCGCCACCTTGAAGGCGAGCGCGGCCACCGGTGCGGCGGGGTCGGGCCGGCGTTCCTGCTCTCCGCCGTCCGGCCCGAGGCCCCGCACGGGCGGCAGGTCGGCGGGCGAGGGGAGGTAGGCCACGACGGCGTCCAGGAGCGGCTCGACGCCCCGGTTGCGGTAGGCAGAGCCGCACAGGACGACCGTGCCCGAACCCTGGAGGGTCACCTCGCGCAGGACGAGCGCCAGGGTCTCGTCGGACAACGTGCCGGTGGTGCAGAACTCCTCCAGCGCGACCGGATGCAGCTCGGCGGCAGTCTCCTCCAGCAGGCGGCGGCGCCGTTCCGCTTCCGCACGCAGGTCGGCGTCGCCCACCGCGCCCGGGTCGCGGACGTCCGCGGTCTCGTACGTGTCGCAGTCCGCGGGCCAGGTCAGGGCACGCATCCGCACCAGGTCGACGAGGCCGGTGAAGCCGTCCTCGCGGCCGATGGGCAGCTGGGCGACGAGCGGTACGGTGCCGAGCCGGTCGCGCAGCGAGGCGACGGCCGTGTCGAGGTCGGCGCCCGCCCGGTCCAGCTTGTTGACGAACGCGATCCGCGGGACGCCGTGCCGGTCCGCCTGCCGCCACACCGACTCGCTCTGCGGTTCCACGCCGGCGACGGCGTCGAACACGGCGACCGCGCCGTCCAGCACGCGCAGGGACCGCTCGACCTCGTCGGCGAAGTCGACGTGGCCCGGGGTGTCGATCAGATTGATCCGGTGGCCGTTCCAAGCACAGCTGACGGCGGCGGCGAAGATGGTGATGCCGCGGTCGCGCTCCTGGGCGTCGAAGTCGGTGACGGTGGTGCCCTCGTGGACCTCGCCGCGCTTGTGGACGGCACCGGCCGCGAACAGGATGCGCTCGGTGACGGTCGTCTTGCCGGCGTCGACGTGGGCGAGGATGCCGAGGTTGCGGACGGTGGTGGGGACGGGGGCGGAGGTGGTGGGGATCTGCCGGCTGGTGCGCATGGCCCGGGCCTTTCGGATGGTGAACGGGTGAGTGGGAAGGGCTGCGCGATTGCCGGACGCACGGAGGCAGCCACAGGCAGCAGGCCTCAGGCCTCAGCGGCGCCTCAGGCCCGGCCTCCCGCACACGGCGCCTCCCCCACTCCGTACCTCCTCCGGATCCGGTCGTCGGGCCGTCACCGCGCACGGCCGTGCGCGCCACGGCGAGGCCGCGGCGGCAGGGGCGCAGTACGCGCAGTACGGGAGCCGCCCGGAACGGAGGGGAGCGGAGGGGAGGGCTGGTACGCGGGAGCCCGGCAGGACACCGGAGCGCTCGGGAGACCCGGGAGACGCGCCACATCGCGCGCCTTCGGGAACCTCGGGCACGCGTGGGCTCGGGAACCTCGGGATCCGGCCGTCGAGGCGGATCCGGGGGGGCCGGTGGGCCGGGCGGACTCCGCCGGGTTCAGTGCACCCGGCGGATCCGCGCGTGCGTCACGGTCGAGCGGTGCGGTGCCGGCCGCGCAGCGGGCACCGCACGACCCGGGACACCGGGATCACGTCGTACCGGGAACGGGGAACGAAGGCGACGACGGTGTGCTGACCGCTCATGACCTGTTCCCCTTCTCTGCTCGCCGTCTGCCGGGCGGCCGTGTGCCGCACGGGGGCCGGACACCAACTCGGTGGTGTGCGCGCCGCATTGCCGGCAGTACCGCGTTGCGGTGGTGGCGCGCGTTGCGAGTGTAGAGAACGCTGCGGAAGCGGGGCACGTCATTTACGCGGGGGCGGTCACCAACGGCCGGGCCGCTTCCCCGCCACCGCCTCCGACGGCCTGCCGTCCACGCCGACCGGGACCTCGCCGGCCAGCATCACCCGGTGCATGATCCGCGGATGGTCCAGCTGCCCGGTGTCGCCGGGGGCGAGGTGGATGGTGGCCCGGTTGTCCCAGAGGGCCACGTCGCCCGGCTCCCACCGGAACCGTACGGTGTACTCGGGCCGGACGGCCTGTTCCAGGAGCATCTCCAGCAGGGGCGCGCTCTCGGCCCGGGACAGGCCCAGGATCTGCTCGACGTAGTAGCCGTTGACGAACAGCAGCCGCTCCCCCGACTCCGGGTGCACCCGTACCAGTGGGTGGTGCGAGGCGATTTGATGTTCCATCAGGTGACGTACGTACGCGTCCTCACCGGCCCGCATCCGGTAGCCGACCCCCAACCGGTGCTCGGCGCGCAGCCCGTCCAAGAACCCCCGCAGCGGCGCCGACAGCCCCGCGTAGGCGGCGGCCAGGTTGGACCACGTGGTGTCGCCGCCGTACGGGGGCACGGTCTCGGCCCGCAGGACGGTCGCGGCGGGCGGGTCGATCCGGGCGCCGTGGTCGCAGTGCCAGCCGCGGAGCAGCGTGTGGCGGCGCCGGTCCAGCCATTCGGTGCGGTCCATGCCGTACCTGCCGCCGAGCTCCAGTCGGTCGGCGGTGGTCTCGATCTCGGGGTGGTCGGACGGTGAGGCGCTACCACGCCTACCGAGCACCACCGGTGTTCCGAACCGGCGGGCCAGATCGACGTGGGCCTGGTGGTCGAGGTGCTGGCCGCGGAAGAAGACCACCTTCCAGCGCAGCAGGGCCGCGCGGACGTCCGCCACGGCGGCGTCGTCCAGCGGCTCCGTCAGGTCGACGCCGGTGATCTCCGCTCCGGTGTACCCGGTGACGGGCTTGACGACCACCGCGCTGCCGTGGTGGAGGCGGTCCCCACCGCTTCCTGCTCTGGCACCGGAGCCGACGCCGGTGCCGATACCGGTACCGGTGCCGGTGCCGGTGCCGACTCCGACGCCGACGCCGACGCCGACGCCGGGAACCGCGTCGGTGCTCCCGAGGCTGCCCATGTGTGCTCCCTCCGCCAATCCCGCGCTTGCATCCACCGGTTCAGCATGGCCGCCGGCGGGCCGCCCCGACAGGGCGCCTCGGCAGCGGCCGCGCCAGCGGCGGGCCCGTTCGGAGGCAGCGGCCCGGCCCGAGCCAGGCGGTCAGCCCTTGCGCCGCCTCCGTTCCTGCGTGGCCGCCCGGAGTTCTCCCGTCGCCTCACGGAACGCGGGGACGGCCCGCCGGAAGTAGTCGAAGAGTGCGGCCGGCCACCCCTCGCACCCCTCGGCCTCGGCAGGGACGTCGTCGTCAGGGGCCGCGGGGGACGACCACGGCAGCGGCACGTCGGGCCTGTGGGAGCTGGCCGAGGCGCAGGCGTACGCGCTCGTCCGCGACACCGACGGGGCCCGGCGGAGCGCCGCCTTCCACCAGTGGGGCGCGGCTCGTCACCGGCTCCACGCAAGGCGCCGGGCGGGCGTTCGCCCTCGCCCCGGCCTGCTGCGAGGCGTTGGTCGGCCTCGCACCCACCTTCCTCGCCGCCCGCCGCCCTCGTCCTGGCGCCGGAGGCGGTGGCGGCCGCGCCTTCCGTCCGGGAACTCCGCCGGCGCCTCCCCCGCACCGCGGTCCCCGGCCGCACCAACGCCGCCGCGACCAGGGCCCTCCCCGCACAGCCCCGACGGGCGTCCCCCGCCCTCCCGCGGACGGTCGGGGGCGCAGGGCGCTCACACGTCGATGGTGCCCATGAACTCCGGGGCGTACCGGTCACCGGAGGCGACTCCGCGCGGTGCGACGGCCTCGATCGCGGCGATGTCCTCGTCCGTGATCACGACGTCCGCCGCGGCGACGTTCTCCTCCAGGTAGCTGCGCCGCTTCGTGCCGGGGATCGGCACCGCGCCCTGCCGCAGCACCCACGCCAGGGCGAGCTGCGACGGCGTGACGGACTTGGCCTCGGCCAGGCGCCGCACGGCGTCGACGACGGCGAGGTTGCGGGCGAAGTTCTCCCCCTGGAAGCGCGGGTCGGTCCGGCGGAAGTCGTCCTCCGCGAAGTCGTCCGGGCTCTTGATCGCACCCGAGAGGAACCCGCGGCCCAGTGGGGAGTAGGCCACCAGGCCGATGCCCAGCTGGTCGAGGACGTCCCGCACCCCGTTGGTTTCGAGGCCCCGTTCGAAGAGGGAGTACTCGGTCTGGACGGCGGTCAGGGGGTGGACGGCGTGGGCGCGCCGGATCGTGGCCGCCGAGGCCTCGCTGACACCGAGGTAGCGGACCTTGCCGGCGGCGACCAGTTCCGCCATGGCGCCGATGCTTTCCTCGATGGGCACGTCCGGGTCGACGCGGTGCAGGTAGTACAGGTCGATGTGGTCCGTGCCCAGGTGGCGCAGCGAGCGGTCGGCGGCGCGGTGGATGTACTCGCGGCGCCCGTTGTGGCCGAAGCCGTTGCCGTCGTCGTCGAACTCGATGCCGGTCTTCGTCGCGATGACGACCCGGTCCCGGCTGTGGCCGGACAGGGCCTTCGCGATCAGCCGCTCGTTGCGGAAGGGGCCGTAGCTCTCGGCGGTGTCGAGCATGGTCACCCCGAGCTCCAGGGCCCTGTGGATGGTCGCCAGCGATTCGGCTTCGTCCGTGGCCCCGTAGAAGGCGCTCATGCCCATGCAGCCGAGGCCTTCCGCCCCGACCTGCAGGCCCTGGCTGCCGAGTGCGCGCGTTTCCATGGTGTTCTCCGTTTCCCGAGGGAGGTAACTAACCAGTTATCTACACCGTGCACGAGCTGGCTGCCGCTTGTCAATAACCGGATAGTTACTTGCTAGCCTGGCCGCATGGCACGTGATTCCAGCGCAACGAAGGCCCGCATCCTCGCGGCGGCCTTCGACGAGTTCGCCGAGTACGGTATCGCCGGGGCCCGGGTCGACCGGATCGCCGACACGGCCGGGGCGAACAAGCGGATGATCTACGTCTACTACGGCAACAAGGAGCAGCTGTTCGACCAGGTCATCCAGCAGGCCCTGGAACGGGGCGCGGAATCCGTTCCCTTCGACGCCGAGAACCTGCCCGGCTACGCCGGTGCGGTCTTCGACCACCTCACGGCCGACCCGCGGCTCATGCGGCTGCTGATGTGGAAGCGGCTGGAACGCCCGGAGGCCACCGCACTGGAGGCCGAGTCGTACGCGCGCAAGCTCGGCGCGCTCGGCGCGGCGCAGCAGGGGGGCCACGTCGACCCGGCCCACGATCCGGCCGACGTCCTCACCCTGGTCCTGGGTCTGGCCCAGGCCTGGTTCACCACGGCCGCCGGGTCCGCGGCGACCGGGGAGCGTCGGGCAGGCCACCGCGCGGCGGTGGTCGACGCCGTGGCCCGCCTGGTCGCGGCCCGGACCCCCGACCCCCAGGGCTCCGGCGCGTAGCCGGGGCGGCGCACGCCACCGCACCCGAGCGGGACGGCCTGCGAGGACGACGTCCGGGGTGTTCGGGACGGGTCAGCCCCGGGCTGGCTCCGTTTCCGGCGGGCGGCGTCCGGCCCGGTGGCCCGGGAACCGGCGCCACAGGGCCCAGGCGGCGGTGGCCACGACGAGCGCGTTCAGGAGCACCGGGGCCCAGCCCCAGTACAGGGCGGGCCAGATGGCGGTCGCCGCGACGGACGACGCCGCGAGGTTCGCCCCGGCGAACACCAGCCAGGCGGCGAGGGGCCTCCGCCGGGGTGCCAGGGCACCGTTCACGGCGGCCAGCGCCAGGCCCGTGGTGAGGAGGGGGCCCATCGGCCAGCGGGCGTGCCACCCGAGGAGCGCGAACCACAGGTAGGTGTTCACCCAGACCAGCGCGAGGCAGGTCCCGCCGCGGAGCAGCCGGGCCCCCGCCGGGTGCGGCCCCGGACCGTTCGTGGCGGCTCCGGCGGGCACGGCACTCTCGGCCCTCACGGCAGCACCGGCCCCCGCAGCGGCGTCACCGGGCGCCGCAGGCTCAGCCGCCCCGTCTGGGACGGCGTCGGGCTCCGGGCGGGCACTGCCGACCCGGCCCCGGGCCGGCGGCGCGTCCTCCACCGTCGTCGCCACCGGCCGCGCCCCGGCCGTCCGTACCGCGGTCCCCTCGCCCCGGGCCACCGCGTCGAGCGCCGCCAGCGCCTGTTCCGCCGTGCTCCGCCGGGCCGGGTCCTTCGTCAGCAGGCCCGCCAGTACGGGGGCCAACGCGCCGGCCCGCTGCGGCACCCGCGGCTCCTGTGTGATGATCGCGACGCACAGGGCGGAGAAGGTGTCGGCGGAGAACGGCGGGCGGCCCTCCACCGCGCTGTACAGGGTGGCGCCGAGGGACCACAGGTCCGTGGCGGGCGTCGGGGGCTCGCCCTCCAGCTGCTCGGGGGCCATGTAGGTGGGCGTCCCGATGATGGTGCCGGTGTGGGTGAGCGTCATCGTGGCGTCGGAGACGTGGGCGATGCCGAAGTCCGTGATGATGACGCGTTCGTCCATCAACAGGACGTTGTCCGGCTTGAGATCGCGGTGGACCGTGCCGACGGCGTGCGCCTGCCCGAGCGCCTTCAGCATCAGGACGCCGATTTCCGCGACCCGGCGCTCCGGTAGCCCGCCCTCCTCCGCCACGGCGGCGGACAGGGACGTGCCGGTGACGTACTCCATGACGATGGCGGGCGCCCCTTCGTGCTCGACCACGTCGTGGACCGTGATGATCCCGGGGTGGTTGAGCCGTGCGGCGGCCCGTGCCTCGCGCACCACGCGCCGGAGCAGGACGGCCCGTTGCTCCTCGCCGATGCCCTGCGGCAGCAGGACCTGCTTGACCGCGACCTCCCGCCCGAGCGTCTCGTCGTACCCCCGCCACACCCGGCCCATGCCGCCCTGGCCGACGAGGTCGAGGAGTCGGTACCGACCGCCGATCAATGCCCCGTTCGCCTCTGCCACGGGCCCACCCTAACGACCGGATGATCTCCGCGAAGGAGGTCCCCCTGAACCGCGGCCCCGCACCGGAACCGGCCGCCCTACCCCGACACCGTCCCCGCCCGCCCGCACCGGATCGAGGTGGTACACGGCGAAGGCCCGGCCGATGACCGGCATGGCCACGTTCCGGACCCGCACCCCGCCCGCCGTCATCCCGTGCTCCGTTCCGTGGTGGGCGTGCCCGTGCACCGCCAGGTCGGCGCCCGCCGAGTCGATCGCTTCGGCCAGCAGGTAGCTGCCGAGGAACGGGTAGATCTCCAGCGGCTCCCCGGCCAGCGTGTCCGGTACGGGGGCGAAGTGCGTGAGGGCGATCCGTACGGCGCACCCCTCGTCCGCGAGGCCGTCGAGAGCGGTCCGCAGCCCCTCGGCGGACTCCCGGGAGGCCCGGACGAGGGCCTTCATCTCGGGTTCGCCGAAGTCCCCGGCGCAGCGCCCGGCGAAGCCCCCGCAGAAACCCTTGGTGCCCGCGACACCGACCCTGCCGTCACCGTCGGCGCCGTCGTGGGCGCGGACGTCGATGTGTACGGAGGTGCCCTCCAGCACCGACACCCCGGCCTCGCGGAGTACGGCCGCGACCTCGTCCTGGCGGTCGCTCTGGTAGTCGTGGTTGCCGAGCACCGCGACCACGGGCACGGTCAGGCCCCGCACCTCCCCGGCCACGACCGCGGCCTCCTCGGGGGTTCCGTGCCGGGTGAGGTCTCCGGCGAGGAGCAGCAGGTCGGCGCAGCCGGCGAGCGTGTCGAAGGCGGGCCGCAGCAGGCCCTCGCTCCCCGGGGCCAGGTGGATGTCCCCGACTGCGGCCACGCGGGTCATGGCAGGTCCTCCTCCTGCTCCTGCGCCGGCGGCTGTGCGCTGACGAGGCGTACGTCGTGACGCCAGGCCAGCCCGTCCAGCTCCTCGGCGGCGATGCGCAGCACCGTGTCACGGCATGCGGGGGTGGTGACGGTGCCCGACAGGACGGGGACCCCGCCGTGCAGGTCGATCTGCACGCCCAGTTCGGCGACGTCGTCGTGGGCGAGCCGGTCGCGCAGGTGCTCGATGCGGTAGGTGACGGCGCCGGCCGCCGGGGCGGCCCCGGGGGCGGGACGGGGAGCGGTCATGACCGCGGCTCCTTCCCGGTCGCGCCGGGCCGGCCGTGTTCGCGCGGGCCGATGATGTCGAGCCGTTCCAGGAGGTACAGGAACGCGTCGGGGAGCGGGTCGGCCCGGTGGGCGCGGTCGAGCCGGTCCCAGTCGATCCGCTCGCGCAGGACGCGGGCGGTGGGCAGCAGGCCGCCGAAGTCGCAGTAGTGCTCGGTGAGGGCGGCGAGCAGGCTGTCCATGAGGTCGGTGGGGGCGAGGACCGGCATGTACACCGAGTCCACGGAGCGGACCTCGGCCCGGTCGAGCAGATCGCTACTGACGGGCCGGCGGGCCAGCTCGAAGATCAGGTCGATGTCCTCGCCCTCGGAGCGCGCTTTGACCAGCCAGTCCTCGGAGGATTCGCGGAGCCGGACGCCTCCCTCTTCCAGGGCGGCCATGACCTCCGGTGCGTCCTCGCGGCGCAGGCAGAAGTCGGTGTCGTGCTGGAAGCGGGCCGGGACGCCGTGGGCGAACGCGGCCACGCTGCCGGCGAGGGCGAAGGGCCTGCCCGTTGCCTTGAGCAGGGTGCCGACCCGTTTGGTCGTCTCCAGGATGGCCTGGGTGTGGTCCTGGGGCAGGTCGGCACCGGCACCGGGGCCCCTGTCGGCGCCCGGGCCCGGGTCCGTGTCGCTTCCCGTATCTCTCCCCCTGTCGGCGCCCGTGTCGGTGCCCGTGGTGGCACCGGCAGCGGCCTCCGGGTACGGCGTCGAAGCGTGGCTCATGGCTACGGCCTCCTGGTCGGCCGGTGGTCGCCAGCGCCTGCCCGGCCCGGGGCGGGTCAAACGGGGTCGGCCGGTCATCCCGTCCCCGGCTCGTCGACGGCGGCTCCCGGCACGGCGGCCAGGGCGGCCGGGTCGCGCTCCGGCTCCCGTCGCCCGACACACACTGTCTCGACATTCAATACGCTTCGTCTCACATCCCGGTAGGTTCATTAGAGTGCCGGTGTGAACACGCAGCGGATACCGCGCAGTTGGCTGATGCTCGCCCTGGGCACCGGCGGTCAGACCGCCAGTGCGACGGCGCTCTACGGCCTCGCGTTCCTGATCCCCGCGTTCCGGCAGGACCTCGGGGTGTCGCTGGCCGGGGCGGGGGTCCTCGTCTCGTGTCCGATCGCCGGGATCCTGCTCGGGCTGGTCGGCTGGGGGGTGGTCGCCGACCGGTACGGTGAGCGGCTGGCGCTGGGGGCCGGACTGCTCGCCGCCTCGGCGGCGCTGGCCTGCGCGGCCTTCGTGGACGGCACCCGGACGCTGGGTGTCCTGCTGGTCCTGACGGGGGCCTTCGGCTCCTCCGTCAACTCGGCCTCCGGGCGGCTGGTCATCGGCTGGTTCCCGCCGGACCGCCGCGGCGTCGCCATGGGGGTGCGGCAGGCTTCGCAGCCGTTGGGCACCGCCCTGGCGGCCGCCGCCCTGCCCCCGCTCGCCCAGCACGGCGGCCTCGCCGCGGCCTTCGGTCTCTGTGCCCTGCTGTGCGGGGCGGCCGGCGCGGCGACCGCCCTGTTCGCGGTCGATCCTGCCCGCCCCGAACGGCCCGCGGGTGCCCGGGCCACCGCCCCGTACCGGGACGGTGCCCACGTGTGGCGGCTGCACGGCGCCGCGGCCGTGCTGTGCGTGCCGCAGTTCGTGGTGACCGGCTTCGCACTGCTGTTCCTGACGGGGGCCCGCGGCTGGTCCGCGACGGCCGCCGGGGCCGTCCTGGCCTCCGTCAACCTGGCGGGTGCGGGGGTGCGCCTGGCGGCCGGCTGGTGGTCGGACGCCGTCGGCAGTCGGGTCCGGCCGATGCGGTGGCTGGCCGCGGTCACCGCCGCGGACCTGGTCCTGCTCACCGTGGGGGCCGTCCGGGACGCGCCGGTGGGCACCGCCGCCCTGCTCCTGGCCTCGGCGCTGACCGTCAGCACCAACGGGCTGCACAACACCGCGGTCGCCGAGTACGCCGGCCCCGACTGGGCGGGCCGCGCCCTGGGCGTGCACGGGATGGGGCAGCACCTCGCCATCGTCCTCGTCCCGCCGCTGGCCGGTGCGCTGATCGCCGGCCGGGGCTATCCGCCCGTGTTCGCGTTGGCGGCGGCCTGCGCGGTGCTGGCGGTGGTGCTGCTGCCCTCGGCCGACCGGGCCCCGCGTACGGCCTGGACCCCTTCGCCCGGCGCGGCACACCCGCGGGCCGGGCGCACCGGGACCGCCGGGGAAGCCGACACAGCCGGGCGCACCGGGACCGCCGGGGAAGCCGCGCCCTCCGTCAGTCGCGGTTCGCGCGCAGGAAGCGCTGCAGACGCGCCCACGGCCAGGCGTTGACGACGTCGTCCTTCGTCAGCCAGCCGCGCTGGGCAGTGCCGACCCCGTACCGCAGGTAGGGCAGGTGCACGGTGGCGTGCGCGTCCGAGTCCACGGCGAACTTCACCCCGTGGCTCCTCGCCCGCAGGACGTCCTCGTCGCAGAGGTCGAGCCGCTCCGGGTGGGAGTTGATCTCCAGTGCGGTCCCGGTGCGGGCGCAGGCTTCGAAGACCGCGTCGAAGTCGGCGTCCACGCCGGGCCGCTTGCCGATCCGGCGGGTGGTGGGGTGCCCGATGACGGCGACGTACGGGTTCTCGCAGGCGCGGATCAGGCGCCGGGTCATGTCCTGCCGGCTCTGCCCGAAGTGGGAGTGGACGGAGGCCACGCAGAGGTCGAAGCCGGCGAGGAACTCGTCGGGCCAGTCCAGGCTGCCGTCCGGGCCGATGTTGAGCTCCGTGCCGTGCAGCAGCCGCATCCGGCGCACCGTGCGGTCCAGGGCGCGGACCCGGGCGCGCTGCGCGAGGATCTTCTCCTTCGTCATCCGCTGCATGGCGAGGTCCGGTGCGTGGTCGGTGACGGCGTAGTACGCGTATCCGCGCGCGGCACCCGCGGTGACCATGTCCTCCAGGGAGGCGAGCCCGTCGGTGAGGTCGGTGTGGGTGTGCAGGTCACCCTTGATGTCGGCCTCGGTCACCAGCTCGGGCAGGTCCCCCGCGAGGCCCGCCGCGATCTCCCCGCGGTCCTCGCGGAGCGTCGGCGGGATCCAGGGCAGGCCGAGCCGGGCGTAGATCTCCTCCTCGGTCTCGGAGGCGAGGTTCTCGCCGCTCTCGGCGTCGAACAGCCCGTACTCGGAGAGTTTGAGCCCGTGGCGCACGGCGAGCTCGCGGGTGCGGATGTTGTGCGCCTTGGAGCCGGTGAAGTACTGGAGTCCCGCGCCCCAGGAGGCCGGCGGCAGGACGCGCAGGTCGACCTGGAGGCCGGCGGCCGTCCGGACGGAGGTCTTCTTCGCCCCGTGCGCGATGACCTCGGCCGTGACGGGGAGGCCGACGAGGGCGGTCATGAACGGCTCGGACCGGTCCGCCGCGACGAGGACGTCGAGGTCGCCGACCGTCTCCCGCATCCGGCGCAGCGAGCCGGCATAGGTGCACCGTGCGCAGCCCGGGATCCGGCTCAGCTCCGCGACGATCTCCTCGGCGATCTCCGTGGCCGCGTCCAGGAGGATGCGGTGGCCGGCCTGCCGGAGCAGGGAGATGCCGTGGAGGATGCTCTGCTCGGTCCGTTCGCCGAAGCCCTTCAGGTCGCGCAGCCGCTCCTCGTGCAGGGCGGCCTCCAGCTCCGCGACGGACGAGATCCCGAGCTCCTCGTGGAGCACCAGGGCCTTGCGGGGGCCGAGCCCGGGGATGCGGGTCAGTTCACGCACGCCCTGCGGGATGGCGGCCCGGGAGGCGTCGACCTCGGGGATGTGCCCGGTGTGCAGGTAGGCCTCGACCTTCTCGGCGATGGACCTGCCGACGTTCGGGATCTCCATCAGTGCCTTGGTGTCGAGTCCGGAGATGTCGGCGGGGTGTCCGCCGATGGCTCGGGCGGCCTTCTCGTAGGCGCGCGCCTTGAAGGCGTCCGCCCCGCTGATCGCGATCAGGTCGGCGTACTCGCGGAGCAGTGCCTCGACCTCTTCGTTGGCCCGGCCCATACCTCCAGGGTGCCCCTGCGCCACCGCGGCAGCACGGCGTCGGCGAGCGGCGGTCATGGCCGGATACGTGCAGATCATGGCGGTCCGGTCACTCGTTCGACCGAGTCCCGCCAGGCAGTCTTGATCATGTGCCGGGGCGCCCCTCGGGCGCGGTCACGGCCGGCCCTCCCTTCCCTCCTCCCCCCTTCTTCCGCAGGAGTCCGCGATGACGACGTACGTGCTCGTCCCCGGTGCCTGGCACGGCGCCTGGACCTTCGAACCCCTCGCCCGCGAACTGCGCCGCGCCGGGCACGACGCCCACCCGCTGTCGCTGACCGGCCTCGGCAGCCGGAAGCACCTGCTGACGGCCTCGGTGAACCTGGACACCCACATCGAGGACGTGGTGAACCTCCTCGCCGACGAGGAGGTGACCGACGCCGTCCTGGTCGGCCACAGCTACGGGGGCATGGTCATCACCGGCGCCGCGGACCGGGTTCCGGACCGCGTGCGGGGCTTGGTGTACGTGGACGCGATGGTGCCCGAGGACGGTCAGTCCACCTGGTCCCTGGTCACGGACAACGAGCGCGCCTGGTACCTGAACGGCACCGCCGAGAACGGCTTCACGAGCGCCCCGCTGCCCTTCTTCGACCCGCGCACCACCCCGCACCCGCTGGCCTCGCTGCTCCAGGCGATCAGGTTGGAGGGCGGCCCGGGCCGCTCCACCGCGAAGTCGTACGTCTATGCGACGCAGTGGCCCACCCCGTCGCCGTTCACGGCCCTGTACGAGCGGCTGAGCGGTCTCCCGGACTGGCGGACGTACGCCGTGGACAGCGGGCACAACGTGATGCGCGACGCGCCGGAGGACCTGCTGAAGGTGCTCCTGGAGCACGGCTGAGCCGTCCGGGACCTGCGGTGCCGCCGACGGGCGTCCTAGCCTGGGGGTGTGGCTGCCGACGCGGTCTCGGTGTTCCTGTGCGGCGACGTCATGCTCGGTCGCGGCGTCGACCAGGTCCTGCCCTGTCCCGGTGATCCGGAGCTGCGGGAGGGCTGGGTACGGGACGCCCGCGACTACGTCTCGCTGGCGGAGGCGGTGAACGGTCCGCTGCCTCCCCTTCCGGTCGGCTTCGACTGGCCGTGGGGGGAGTCCCTCGGGGTGCTCCGGGCGGCCGCGCCGGCCGCCCGTGTGATCAACCTGGAGACCTCCGTCACCCGGAGCGACGACTTCGCCCCCGGCAAGGCCGTCCACTACCGGATGCACCCGGGCAACGTGCCCTGCCTGGCGGCCGCCCGCCCCGACGTGTGCGTCCTGGCCAACAACCACGTCCTGGACTTCGGCCGCCGCGGGCTGCAGGAGACGCTCCGTACGCTGTCCCGCGCCGGGCTGCGGACGGCCGGGGCGGGCCGTGACGCCGACGAGGCGGCCGCGCCGGCCGCGGTCCCGCTGGAAGGCGGCCGCCGCCTGCTCGTGTTCTCGTTCGGGATGCCCTCCAGCGGCATCCCGGCCGACTGGGCCGCGACCCGGAGCCGGTCCGGGGTCGCGTACGTCGCCGAACCCGGCCCGGCGGCGGCCCGTGAACTCACCGAACGGATACGTCAGGAGAAGCGGCCCGGGGACCTCGCCGTGGCCTCGGTCCACTGGGGGTCCAACTGGGGCTACACCGTCCCCCGCGACCGTACCGCCTTCGCCCGCGCGCTCGTCGACGACGGCGCGGACCTCGTGCACGGCCACTCCTCGCACCACCCCCGCCCGCTGGAGCTGTACCGGGGCCGGCTGATCCTGCACGGCTGCGGCGACTTCATCGACGACTACGAGGGCATCAGCGGCTACGAGCAGTACCGCGACGACCTGCGCCTGCTCTACCTGGCCTCCCTGGAGCCGGACACCGGCCGGCTCACCAGCCTCGGGATCACGGCCTTCCAGGCCCGCCTGCTGCGCCTGTGGCCCGCCCCGCCGCAGGACTCCCGGTGGCTGCGGCAGCTCCTGGACCGGATCGGCCAGGGCTTGCGCATCCGCGAGGACGACACCGGACCGCCGCACACCTGGACCCTCGTCCCTTCCTGAGGCGGCCCGCCGACCGCCGTCCGAAATGCCCGCCGGACCGGACGGTTTGACGTGCCGGCAGGCCCCCGGCGCCACCGGGGCCTGCTGGCCCCGTCCGCACCGCGGGGGCACACTGATCACGCCGGGATCAGCGATCCGAGCGAGGAGACTCGATGCCCGAACCGTCCGCGCCTGCCGCGTCTGCCGCGCCTGCCGCACGCCCCGTACCGATCGTCATCGACTGCGACCCCGGGCACGACGACGCCCTCGCGATCATGCTGGCAGCTGGCGACCCGGCCGTGGACCTGCTCGCCGTCACCACCGTGGCGGGCAACCAGACGCTCGCCAAGACCACCCTGAACGCGCGGCGGGTCTGCACGGTCGCCGGCATCACCGGGGTGCCCATCGCGGCGGGCTGCGACCGCCCGCTCGTCCAGCCGCTGGCGGTGGCCGACGACGTGCACGGCGCGTCCGGCATGGACGGTCCCGAGTTCCCGGAGCCGGCCGTGGACGTGGTGCCGGAGCACGCCGTGGACCTGATCCACCGGATCCTCGCCGGCCATCCGGAGCCGGTGACCCTGGTCCCCACCGCCCCACTGACCAACATCGCGCTGCTGCTGACCCGTTACCCGCAGGACGCCGCCCGGATCCGCGAGATCGTCCTCATGGGCGGCTCCACGGAGCGCGGCAACCGTACCCCGGCCGCCGAGTTCAACGTCCAGGCCGACCCCGAGGCCGCCGACATCGTCTTCCGCAGCGGCGTCCCGCTCACCATGTGCGGCCTCAACGTCACCCACCAGGCGCTCGCCACACCCGAGGTGGTTGCCCGGTTCGAGGCGCTGGGCACCGAGCTCGGCAGGACCTGTGCGGGACTGCTGACCTTCTTCGCCTCCACCTATCGCGAGCTGTACGGGTTCCCGGACCCGCCGCTGCACGATCCCGTGGCCGTGGCCCGGGTGATCGACCCGGGGATCGTGCCCTGCACGGACGCCAACGTCGTGGTGGAACTGGCCGGCCGGTACACGCGGGGCGCGACCGTCGTCGACCTGCACGGCCGCACGGGCCGGCCGGCCAACGCGCACGTGGCGACGGCACTGGAGGCGGACCGGTACTGGGACCGGGTGGTCGCCGCGGTCGCCGCCCTCGGCACCCCCGCCCCCTGACGGGCGCAGCGGGGGCCGGGGCGGAGAGGGGCGGCAGGGGTGGCGGAGGTACGGTCCCGGCCGCCGCCACCCCCGCGGCCGGCGCACCCGGTCGCGGCCGCAGGACCCGCCTGAGTCCGTCAGGCGAGGGTGATGCTGTCGCCGGCCACGGTGATGCGGGCGGGCGCCAGCGGTCGGCTCGCGGGGCCGCCCGCCACGGTGCCGTCGGACACCTTGAACAGGCTCTGGTGGCAGGGGCAGACGATGTTCCCGTCCTTCACCGAGGCGACCGAGCAGCCCGCGTGCGTGCAGGTCGCCGAGAAGGCCTTGAACTGGCCCGCGGTCGGCTGGGTGACCACGACCTTCTGGTCCTTGAACACCTTGCCGCCACCGACCGGTATGTCCGCGGTGCGCGCCAGGGCCTTCCCGCCGCCCGCGGGGGCCGGAGCTGCGGCCGAGCCGGCCGGCTGCGGGGCGCCCGCTTCGGAGCCGGCCGGGGCCGGGGCGTCCTGCGCGCCGGAGGCGTCGGAGCCGCCGTCGGCGCCGCAGCCGCTCAGTGCCGCGCCCGCCAGGGAGGCGGCGCCCGCCGCGAGGACCGTGCGCCGGCCAGTGGAGTTGCCCATACCGTGTCTCCTTCTCGTCCCGGAAGCGGACCGGGGCATCGTACGTCTCCCGGCCTCAACAGGAACACGCCAATCCGCCGCGGCCGGTTCAACACTTCCGCACATCGGATGTGATCGAACCGCGGCGGGCCCCGCACCGTGTGCAGCGTATGAACACCTCGACGAACGCTTCGGCGAACACTTCGGCGAACACCTCGGCGCCCACGTTCACTTCCGTCGTGCGCGGGCACGCGGCCCGCCACGCCCTCCTGCCGCTGCGGCTCTTCCTCGGCCTGACCTTCGTCTACGCCGGCCTGGACAAGCTGACGGACCCGGCCTTCCTGTCGGCCGCCGGCGACGGCTCGATCGGGCAGCAGATGCGGTCCGTACGGGACGCCTCGGCCCTGCCCGGCCTGGTCGACCTGGCGCTGGGCGACCCGGTCGCCTTCGGCTTCGCCATGGCCATCGGCGAGTTGGCCGTGGGCCTGGCGGTGTTCGCCGGCCTGCTGACCCGGGTCGCGGCGCTCGGCGGGGGTCTGGTCTCGCTGAGCCTGTGGCTGACCGTCAGCTGGGCGGCGACCCCGTACTACTACGGCAACGACCTGGCCTACTTGATGGCGTGGACCCCGCTGGTGCTCGCCGGCGCTCCCGCCCTGTCCCTGGACGCGGTGCTGCTGCGGCGCCGCCGGCAGCGGCTCGCCCCGGCTGCCGGGCCGGAACTGCAGGGCCCGCTCCGCATCACGCGCCTGCAGGAAGAACCCGCAGTGCGGGGCGTGTCCACCGCGGCGCGGGGCGTGTCCGCCAGGGTGTGACACGGGGCTCCGCCGGCCGCGCGCTCGCCCGTACGCGGCCCCGCTCCCGCACCGTACGCGCGCCGCGTTGCGCGGGTCTGCCCCAGGGGGCAGGGTCGAGGAGGCGGTCGCCGGCCGACGAGGAGGCCGGGGCCGAGGGCGACACGGACGAGGAGCCAGGATGCCGATTGCCACGGTGAACCCCGCGACGGGCGAGACGGTCCGCACCTTCGACACGCTGGGGCCCGACGGCATCGAGCGGTGTCTCGCCGATGCCGCGCGCGCCTTCGACTCGTACCGCAAGACGAGCTTCGCCGAGCGGGCGGCGCTGCTGCTGCGCGCCGCCGACCTGCTGGAGGGGGACAACGAGGACATCGCGCGGACCATGACCACGGAGATGGGCAAGCCGCTGGCGGCGGCCCGCGCCGAGGCCGCGAAGTGCGTGAAGGCCATGCGCTGGTACGCCGAGCGCGCAGAGGGCCTGCTCGCCGACGAGGTGCCCGCGGAGGCCGACGTCCGCGACAGCGGGGCCTCGGCCGTACGCGCCCACTACCGGCCGCTCGGAGTGGTCCTCGCCGTCATGCCGTGGAACTTCCCCCTGTGGCAGGTCGTACGGTTCGCCGCCCCCGCCCTGATGGCGGGCAACGTCGGCCTGCTCAAGCACGCCTCGAACGTCCCCCAGACGGCCATCTACCTCGGCGACCTCTTCGAGCGGGCCGGCTACCCGCACGCCTGCTTCCAGACCCTGCTGATCGGATCCGACGCCGTCGAGGGAGTGCTGCGCGACCCCCGGGTCGCGGCGGCCACGCTGACCGGCAGCGAGCCGGCCGGGCGGGCGGTCGCTTCGGCGGCGGGCGACGAGGTCAAGAAGACGGTCCTGGAGCTGGGCGGCAGCGACCCGTACGTGGTGATGCCGTCCGCCGACGTCGCGCGGGCCGTCCGGACGGCGATCACCGCGCGGGTGCAGAACAACGGGCAGTCGTGCATCGCCGCCAAGCGGTTCATCGTCCACGCCGACGTGTACGACGAGTTCGCCGAGCGCTTCACCGCCGGCATGGCGGCCCTGAACGTCGGCGACCCGATGCTGGAGACCACCGACGTCGGCCCGCTCGCCACCGAGAAGGGCCGCGCCGACCTGGAGGAGCTCGTCGACGACGCGGTGCGCGGCGGGGCGGAGGTCCTGTGCGGCGGGCGCCGGCCACCGGCACTGGAGAAGGGCTGGTACTACGAGCCGACCGTGCTCGCCGGGATCACCCCGGACATGCGCATCGACCTGGAGGAGACCTTCGGGCCCGTGGCGACGCTCTACCGGGTGGCGGACCTCGACGAGGCGGTGGCGCGGGCCAACCACACGCCGTTCGGGCTCAGCTCGAACGTGTGGACGCGCAACGACGAGGACGTCGCCCGGTTCGTCCGGGACCTCCAGGCGGGCGGCATCTACGTCAACGGCATGACCGCCTCGCACCCCGCCCTCCCGTTCGGCGGCGTCAAGCGGTCGGGTTACGGCCGGGAGCTGTCCGGGCACGGGATCCGCGAGTTCTGCAACGTCACCACGGTCTGGCAGGCGGCCGGCTGACCGGCCCCACCGCTGCGGTCTCCCCTCACCCGCCCGTCTGCCGCCGAACTGCTGAACCGCGGCCTCCGCAGGCGTCGGGCGGGCGCCGAGGGGGCACGCAGCACGGGTGAGCCCTCTCGAACTGCGTCCGCCGGACGCCGGCGCCCGTACCGCCCGCTCCCGGCGGGCGCTGCTCGCCGGCAGCGTCGGCAACCTCGTCGAGTGGTACGAGTTCGGCGTCTACGGCTGCCTGGTCACCGTCATCGCGGAGAACTTCTTCGGCGCCGGCGGTCCGGCGGGCGGGGCCGGTGCGCTCGTCGCGACGTACGCCTCCTTCGCGCTCGCGTTCTTCTTCCGGCCCGTCGGCGCGCTGGTGTTCGGGCGGCTCGGCGACCGGGCGGGCCGGCGCCCCGCCCTCGTCGCCTCCGTCACCGTCATGACCCTCGCCACCACGGCCATCGGACTGCTGCCGACCCGGGACGCGATCGGCGCGGCCGCCCCCGTCCTGCTGACGGTCCTGCGGGTGCTGCAAGGGCTGTCGGCGGGCGGCGAGTTCGGCGGTGCGGTCTCCCTGATGACCGAGCACGCGCCCCCGGGCCGTCGCGGCCTGCACGGCGCGTTCCAGTCCTTCACCGTCGCGCTCGGCCTGCTCGCCGGGGCCGGCACGGCCGCCGCCCTGGCCACCGTCCTGCCCGCCGAGGCCCTGTACGGGTGGGGGTGGCGGATCCCGTTCCTGCTGGCCCTGCCGCTCGGGGCGGTGGCGCTGTGGCTGCGCACCGGGGTGGAGGAGCCGCCGCCGTCCCCCGCCCCGGCCGCCTCCACCGGGCCGGCAGGGGCGCCGGACCGGGCCGCAGTGGTGCACGCCGTCGTGCTCGGCATCGGCCGGGTCATGGGCTGGTCGGCGGCCGGTTACACCTTCCTCGTGGTCCTTCCGACCCACCTCCAGTCCGTCCTCGGCACCTCCGTACGGGACGCCCTCCTCGCCACCGCCCTCGCCAACCTCGGCTTCGCCGCGGCCATCCTGCCCGCCGGGGCCCTCAGCGACCGGATCGGCCGCCGCCCGGTCATGGTCTGCGGGGCCCTGTCGGTGGTGCTGTTGTCCTTCCCGCTGCTGAGCCTGCTCCAGTCACCCGCGGCAGGGCCCGGGGCCAAGGCCGGGGCGGTGCTGCTCGCCGGGGCGCTGGTCGGGTCGTTGGCCGGGCCGGGGCCGGCCATGCTCGCCGAGATGTTCCCCCGCCGGATCCGCTGCACGGGCCTGGGCGTGGCCTACGCCCTGGCCAACGCCTTGTTCTCCGGGTGTGCGGGCCTCGTCATCACCGCGCTGACCGTGAGGACCGGGAGTCCGGACGTGCCCGCCTACTACGCCGCCGGGGCGTGCGCGGTGAGCGCCGCCGCACTGCTGACACCGGGCGGCTCGGACCACCGGGAGGCCCTGCGATGAGGGTGATCGGGCTGATGTCGGGGACCTCGTACGACGCCATCGACGCAGCGGCCGCCGATCTGGAGCTGTCCGGCGGCGGGGACGGCGACGGCACGCTGCACCTGACGCCGCTGGGCATGGTCAGCGACCCGTATCCGGACGAGGTACGCGGCGCCCTCGCCGCCGCCCTGCCACCCGCCCCCACCACACTGGCCGACGTCTGCCGCCTGGACACGCGCATCGGGCAGGCCTTCGCCGCCGCGGCGGCCCGGGCCGACCGCGAACTGTGCGGGGGGCGCGCCGATCTGGTCGCCTCGCACGGGCAGACGGTGTTCCACTGGGCCGAGGCCGGCCGGGTGCACGGCACCCTCCAGCTGGGTGAGCCCGCCTGGATCGCCGAGGGCAGCGGCTGCCCCGTGGTCTCCGGGTTCCGGCCGCGGGACGTGGCGGCGGGCGGGCAGGGCGCGCCGCTGGTGAGCCTGGTCGACCTCATGCTGCTGCGCGGGCGGCCCGGGGTGCCCGCCGCACTGAACATCGGCGGCATCGCCAACCTCACGGCCCTGCCGGCCGGCGGCGAGCCGGTGGCGTTCGACACCGGGCCGGGCAACGCGCTCGTCGACGCGGCGGTCCGGGACCTGACCGGCGGGCGGCTGGCGTACGACGAGGACGGCGTGCTCGCCGCCGCGGGGAGGGTCCACGAGCCGCTGCTGGACCGGCTGCTCGCGGACCCGTACTACCGGCTGCCGCCGCCGCGGACCACCGGGAAGGAGCTCTTCCACGGGGGCTACCTGAAGGCCGTCCTGGCCGGGTGCGCGGGACCGGCGCCCTCGCCGCAGGACCTCGTGGCGACCCTGACGCGGCTGACCGCACGTACGGTGGCGGGGGCGCTGCGCCCGCTGCGGGCCACCGAGGTCTTCGTGTCGGGCGGAGGGGTCCGCAACCCGGTGCTGATGGGGATGCTCCGCGAGGAGCTGGCCGGGAGCGCGGCCGTGCGCGGCTCGGAGGAGCTGGGTCTGCCCGCGGCGGCGAAGGAGGCGTACGCGTTCGCCGTCCTCGGCTACCTCACGCTGCACGGGCTGCCGGGCAACGCCCCCGGGTGCACCGGGGCCGGCGGCCCGCGGGTGCTGGGTTCCCTGACGCCGGGCCGGCGTCCGCTCCGGCTGCCCGCGCCGCCGCTCCGGGCCCCGCACGCCCTGGTGGTGCGGGGGGCCTGAGGTTCAGGGTGCGGGGGCCGGTTCCAGGAGGTGGGGGCCGTTGTTGCGGACGCTGTTGACGGCGGTGGAGACCGGGCGGGCCTCCAGCCGGCCGTTCGCCGGGGTGTGGAGCAGGGCGCGCAGCGCGTCGACGTCCTGGTGGGCGGGGTCGAGCCAGGCCCCGTAGTCGACGGGGTCCAGGGCGAGCGGCATGCGGGGGTGGATCCGGCCGGCCGCGTCGACGGCCTCGGTGGTGATGATCGTGGCGGTGGCGAGCCAAGCGTCCGGGTCGTCCTCATCGGTGACGGCGGGGTCGCGCCAGAACTCGTACAGTCCGGCCATGGCCATCACGGAGGCGTTTTCGGGGGCGATGAAGTACGGCTGCTTGTACGCCTTCGCCGCGGCGGTGGCGGGCACGGGCTCCCACTCGTAGAAGCCGTCGGCCGGCAGGAGGCAGCGGCGGTGGGTGAAGGCGCGGCGGTACGCCGGCTTCTCGTGCACCGTCTCCATCCGCGCGTTGATCATCCGCGCGCCGCCGGAGGCGTCCTTCGCCCAGGAGGGGACCAGGCCCCAGCGCAGGGTGCGCAGCCGGCGCTCGGTGGTGCCGGTGTCGCGGTCGGGGCGTTCCAGGACGGCCCACACCGGGTCGGTGGGGGCGACGTTCCAGCTCGGTGCGAGCGTCTCCCGGGGGTCCCAGGCGGCCCGGAACAGGCCGGCGAGGTCCTCGGGGGCACGGGATGAGGCATAGCGTCCGCACATGGCACCCACTGTGCCACCTCGGCTGCCGCCCCCGGCGCACGTACGCCCGCGTCCGGCGCCGCGGGCGCGGGGAACAAGGAGGGGTACGTGCCCGCAGCCGCCGGGGCGACCGCCCGGGCCGCTCACCGCAGGCGGCCGCCGCCTCCAGCGTATGCCGAGGTCCGCCGCCGCGGACAGCCGAGCCGCCGATATCCCGGGCGGGGATCTTCTCCCCCACCCCGCCCCTTCCCGAAACCGGGGGCTCCGCCCCCAGACCCCAGCGCCTCAAACGC
>NZ_JBHWJJ010000132.1:0-10084 GCF_042732005.1 Streptomyces sp. NPDC059851
GTGCCAGCGAACCGCCGCGCTGCGCTCGGCGGGGCTCGGCTTCGCCGAGCCAGAGCTGGCCCTTCGGGCCGGGGTCCTGCGCTTCGCTCCGGACGGGTTCGGGTTTCGCTGCGCTCCACCCGAACGGCCCGCTCCGCAGGCCTGAGTGACCCTGTTTCACAGGGTACGGGCCTGCGGCCCGTTGGGCGGGTCCGCTTCGCTCCCCCACCCGGGTCCTTCCGGCTTCGCCTTCAGGACTAGCCCGCTCCGCGGGCGCTGGCAGCAGTGTCGGTGGTGTCGCTTAGGGTCCCCCTTGACGGGGTCGGCAGCGAAGCATCCAGCACTGGAAACCCAACGGCGGAAACCTCCCAGCCTGCACGGGGGCGGCCACGGCCTAACCGGCGACCGGGGCAAAAGGGCCATGCAGACGCTTGACAGCACCGACCCCGCCACCTCGCCAATGCGCAAGAGTCCTCCGGAGAGTCGGTCCGCTTCACTCCCGCACCCGGGTCCCCGTGCGCGGGCTTGGGTGACCCCGTTTCACGGGGTCTGGGTCTTCGGCCCGTTGGGCGTCCGCTTCGCTCCCGCCCTTTCAGTCCTTCCGGCTTCGCTTCCAGGACCACAGCCCGCTTCGCGGGCGGCTGACGGCAGCTGGGGGGATCCGGTCTATCAGGCGGTAGGCGATGTCGTGACCGTAGTAGTCGGCCAGGTCCATCGCACTCATGCCTCCGGGAGGTTGCGGTCTTGGATTGGCCCCGTAGGCCAGCAGGATCACTGTGAGCCGGCTGTCGATCGGAGTCCCTGCCTGAAGTGCCGAGTCCCCCTCCAAGTCGATGGCATGCTCCAGCAGAGTCATCCCACAGCACACCTCGTTGACATCTGCGCCTTCATCGAGGAGGCGGGTCAGCTCGGCATGGTCGCTGGACTCGACCGCCTGATGGGCGGGCGTCCAAGGATTCTCGACCATTCGGCTCCTCTTCGCTTCCCTCTGGTCGTCAGTCATGTGCTCGGCTCTAACGGATGCCGTCGAGGAGCGCTGCGGCCGTTTCCAGATCGACTGCTGGATCCCCTGTCGCCTCGACAGCGGCGATGAGCTTGTCGAGCTGGGCCGGGGGCACCTGATGAGCCAGACCCTCCCGAAGTTGCGCGGTGTCGAAGTGGGCGTCCTGGTCGTATCCGTAGAGATCTGCCAGAAGTTCATGAGGCGTGGGGTCCACTGGGCACTCCTCCACAGGGGGCGGGGGATCCGGCTGACAGGTGAGCAGAGCTGGGACCGGCCGTACAAGGTCGCTCGTTCGTTTCAAGGCCAAGGGTACATGCTGCATCAAAGTGATGCAGCATGTACCCTTGGAAGAAATAAGGGACTGCCTAGGGTCGTCTATGGATCAGATCGGGACGGCAGATTTCACAGGGGCCTCGCTGGGCCTGCACATCGCTGCGAGGTACGGACTGAGCATCATGGGTCTCGTCTCCTCTCCAGCGGGCGTAGCGCTGACCGTCTTTGATTCCTTCACAGTTAGGCGTCCTGTGGTAGACGCTCCCGCCTTTGGTGACGTACACCCTCCGGGGAAGCTCCGATCGCGCTGTTCGGCAGTGGTCGCACTGGGAGCTGGGCAGGAGCATCACTTCGCAGAAGTCTTCGTCCATGGTCCCATTTTCTCAAGCCGATGCCGTCATGACCATCTCTTATAGGTCAACTCCCGCCACTCGATCGGTCCTTGGCGTGGCGCCTGGAACCGTGACCTGAGCCCGTCCTATTCGCGCCCCGTCGAGAGATAGATGTGAGGTTCAATCTCGATGATTCAGCTCCGTGAGCACCAGGTCGATCAGAAGTCGGCGTTTCGGAAATGGGTGGGATTTCCTGCAAGGTCATCTGTACCGGCTCGGGGTGCCCGAGGCACAATCATCTCCGCGACCGGCTCGGGCAAGACGATCACGGCCGCCGCGTGCGCCCTGGAGAGCTTCGCGGACGGCCGGATCCTCGTCACCGTGCCCACCCTGGACCTGCTCGCCCAGACCGCCCAGGCGTGGCGCCTGGTGGGCCACCGCGCCCCGATGATCGCCGTCTGCTCCCTGGAGAACGACCCGGTCCTGACCGAGCTGGGAGTGCGCACCACCACGAACCCGATCCAGCTCGCCCTGTGGGCAGCCTCCGGACCGGTCGTCGTGTTCGCCACGTACGCCTCCCTCGTGGACCGCGAGGACATCGACGCACCCGAGGGCCCGCAGAAGGTTCGCGGGCCACTGGAGGCCGCCCTGGCAGGCGGGGAGCGCCTCTACGGCCAGCAAATGAACGGCTTCGACCTCGCCATCGTCGACGAGGCCCACGGCACCGCCGGCGACCTCGGACGGCCCTGGGCGGCCATCCACGACAACACCCGCGTCCCGGCCGACTTCCGGCTCTACCTCACCGCCACCCCGCGCATCCTGGCCGCGGCCCGGCCACAGAAGGGCATTGGGGGCCAGGAGGCCGAGATCGCGAGCATGGCCGACGACCCGGACGGCACCTACGGCCCGTGGCTCGCCGAGCTCGGCCTGAGCGAGGCGATCGAGCGGGGGATCCTCGCAGGGTTCGAGATCGACGTGCTGGAGATCCGCGACCCCGCCCCCGTACTCGGGGAGTCCGAGGAAGCGCAGCGGGGCCGGCGTCTGGCGCTGCTGCAGGCCGCGCTCCTGGAGCACGCCGCGGCGTACAACCTGCGTACGGTCATGACGTTCCACCAGAAGGTGGAGGAGGCCGCCGCGTTCGCGGAGAAGCTGCCGGAGACGGCGGCCGAGTTGTACGTCAACGACGCCTCCGACGCCGACCTGGCGGCCGCGGAGAAGCTGCCGAAGTCCTCGATCGACGCGGAGTTCTACGAGCTGGAGGCCGGGCGCCACGTTCCGCCGGACCGGGTGTGGTCGGCGTGGCTGTGCGGGGACCACCTCGTCACCGAGCGCCGGGAGGTCCTGCGGCAGTTCGCCAACGGCATCGACGCGAACAACCGGCGCGTACACCGGGCATTCCTCTCCTCCGTACGCGTCCTCGGCGAGGGCGTCGACATCACCGGCGAGCGCGGGGTGGAGGCGATCTGCTTCGCCGATACCCGCGGCTCCCAGGTCGAGATCGTCCAGAACATCGGCCGCGCCCTCCGACTCAACAAGGACGGCTCCACAAAGATCGCACGGATCATCGTGCCCGTATTCCTGGAGCCCGGCGAGGACCCCACCGACATGGTCGCCTCCGCGAGCTTCCGCCCCCTTGTAGCCGTCCTCCAAGGCCTGCGTTCTCATGACGAGCGCCTTGTCGAGCAGCTCGCCTCCCGCGCCCTCACCAGCGGCAAGCGCAAGACCCACCTCCGACGCGACGAGGACGGGAGGATCGTCGGAGCCGGCGGCGCGGGTGACGGCGAGGACCAGGAGGATGGCGCCGACGCCGCCGCGAAGTCGGCCCTGCTCCACTTTTCCAGCCCGCGCGACGCGGCCACCATCGCCGCATTCCTACGCACCCGCGTCTACCGACCCGAGTCACTGGTGTGGCTGGAGGGCTACCAGGCCCTGATCCGGTGGCGGGCGGAGAACGAGATCACCGGCCTGTACGCCGTCCCGTACGACACCGAAACCGAGGTCGGCATCACCAAAGCGTTCCCGCTCGGGCGGTGGGTACACCAGCAGCGCAAGGCCCTGCGCGCCGGGGAGCTGGAGGACCGGCGCAAGGTCCTCCTGGACGCTCCGGAGGCCGGGATGGTGTGGGAGCCGGGCGAGGAGGCGTGGGAGGCCAAGCTCGCCGTACTCCGCTCCTACCAGCGGGCCACCGGACACCTCGCACCACGACAAGACGCCATCTGGGGCGAAGACGACGCAATGGTGCCCGTCGGGCAGTACATGGCCAACCTCCGCCGGAAGGGAGCGAAGAACGGGCTGGGGAAGGACGAGGACACCGCGACGACCCGGGCCGCGCAGCTTGCCGCGATCGACAAGGACTGGAACTGCCCCTGGCCACTCGACTGGCAGCGGCAGTACCGCGTGCTTGCGGACCTGGTCGAAGCCGACGGGCAGCTGCCCGACATCGCCCCGGGCGTGCTGCTGGACGGCGACGACATCGGACGATGGCTCCAGCAGCAGAAGCAGCCAGCCACCTGGACACGGCTGCTACCCGAGCAGCAGGACCGCCTGACCGCGATCGGCGTACAACCCAACCAGACGCCCCCTCCCGCCCCAGCAACCAGCCGCGGAGCGAACGGGCCGACCAAGGCACAACAGGCCTTCCAGCGTGGCCTGACAGCCCTCACCCAGTGGGTAGAGCGCGAAGGCACCCACCGGCCGATCCCCCGCGCCCACGGGGAGGAAATCACAGTCGACGGCGGGGCCGAGCCGGTGGTCGTGAAGCTGGGCGTGTGGGTCTCCAACACCAAGCAGCGACGCAACAAACTCACCCACGACCAGCTGAACGCGCTACGAGAGCTCGGCATCCACTGGGCGTGAGCGGCCACCTGAGTCGGGCCGGCAACCGAGGTCCCGGGCCTCCCGTCGAGCCTTGCCTGGCCTCGGTACTGGCGGACTCTCTTAATCGGCTGTCGCCGGTTCCCCATGGAACACAACCTGTCGGTGACCCTGTGTGGTCCGCGACGGCGTATCGGCTCCACATCCCGCCGGTCTCGTTGAGCCGGCGGGTGTGGTTTTGTGGGTAGCCGAGAGGTCCAGTCGTTGTTGCCTGCCCCGGTACGGGTGGGAACCGAATACGCAGGAAAGGGGCCGCCGCCGGAACCGTGCTACGCGCTCCGGGTCGGGAGCCAGGTGTCGATGACCTCGGCGACAAGGGCGGCGCCGCGGCTGTTCTGATGGATGTGGTCGGTCGTGAGCACGAGACCCCGGCGCCGCGAGATCGTGTCGAGGCTGCGGCGCAGCAAGGTGCGCCGGACGAGGACACTGACGCTCGCCGCGGGCGTCGGGTCCCGGTAGGGGATCGGCGGCGGGTCCGCCTGGCGTAGTTCCTCGGTCTGGCGTTCGTGGAGCGGGAGGTAGGTCGCCTTGTTGGTGGTGGCGACCTCGGCGATCATGCGGCTGTACGCCTGTGATGCCCGCGCCGCGGCTCCGTCGAGTTGTTGGCCAAGGACCGGGAGGGACAGCAGAGCGATCGTCGCGTCGGTCTGCGTTCGCAGCCGTTCGACGACGGCTCCCAGGCACTGCTGGAACCAGTCGGCCGACGGGCGCTCGGGGAGTTGCTTGCGCTGCATGGCCCGCTCGACGGGGTAGCCGGCGAGGCTCGCTCGGGCGTCGTTGGTCCCGATCAGCACGGTGATCACGTCGGGTGCGTCCGCGACGACGGCATCGAGGCGCCGTGAGAGGTTGTGGGCGAAGTCGCCGTTGACGCCGAAGCGGGCGAGCCGTACGTCGCCGGGAGGTCGGCGTCTTTCGAGAAGGTCCAGGTAGTCGACGCTGAGTTGCGCGCGGGTGAGGCTGTCGCCGAGGCACGCGACACGGGTCGTCACGGTGTTCGCGGGCCGGATGTGTCGGCGTGCTCGGTCGGGCGGGTTTCGGTCCGGGGACGGTGGTCGGTGCCGAGGCCAGCGGTGATGGTCAGGATGGACGCCGGTCCCGCCATATCGACCGCGTGCCATGTCCCGGCCGGGTTGACGGTGGCCTCGCCTGGCCCGAGCACAACCCGGTCGGGCACTCCGTCCACATCGCGCGTGACCGTCACCGACCCGCTGAGGCAGACGACCAGTTCGTCTCCGGCGGGGTGGCGCTCCCAATGGTCGCCGAGGCCGTCGCCGTCGAAGATCGTCACCATCCGGCCCTCGGCGCCGTCCGCCGCGACCGCGGCGCTGTAGGCATGGAGCACCTCCGGGTCCCAGGCGAAGCCCTCGACGGGTTTCGCTCTCGACCCCAGCCCGAGGTGCACGGGGGTGGTCCGAAGGTCGATGGCGTTGGGTTCGTGATTGACGAGTCTCATGCCGACGATCGTCACAGGACGGCAATAGGGTGGTCTTGAAGGAAAGGGAACGGAAGCTGACGCGATGGGCGGCCGGTCGGCGACTACCCAGTCCCGAGCAGGACTTCGCCGCGACGCCATGCTGTCGGCGATCGGCCCGTGAACTCGCTCCACTCCCGGACGAGATGGGCCTGGTCGGCGTAGCCGGAGGCGGTCGCCACATCGGCCCACGGAAGCGGGTCGTGCGTGGTGGCCAGGTCGTGCGCGTGCTCGAAGCGCAGAACCCGGGCGAAGGTCTTCGGCGACAGGCCCACCTCGCCACGGAACCGCTCGGTGAGGTACCGACGGCTCCAGCCCAGTTCCTCGGCGACTGCACCGACCTGGACGCAGCCCCGTGCGGCGACGAGGCGGCGCCAGGCCTCGGCCACCTCGGGGCGCATCCGGGACACGGGGTCGCCGCCGGCGCCACGACCCACAGCTCGCAGGAGCAACTCGTCCAGTACGGTGAACCGCGCCGCCCATGTCGATGCCGCGCGGAGCCGGTCAACCAGTTCGACGCCGAGCGCTCCGAGAAGCTCGTCGAGTGGGACCAGTCGGTGGGCGAGCACAGCGGCGGGCATGCCGTAGATGGCCCGAGCCCCGAGCGGTGTCAGTGACACCTGCACGCCTTCCTGGCGTCCGTCGTGGTGTATCGCGACGGACCGGCGCATCAGACCGCTGGCCACACTGCCGAATCGGGTGATCGGTGACCCGTCGCCAACGCCCGCCGCCACCTCCAAAGGGCCGGACAGACTGATCACCGCAGTGAGCACGCGACTCGGCGGGCCGCAGTGCACCCCCGCCGGGAACCCACGAAGATCGAAACCGACATACGAGCCGACGTACCGCCGCAAGGCGGGCGCCGGACGGGTCCTGGTGGCCTTATGGTCTTCCACCCTCGCAGTGTACGAACCGGCGGTCGGCACAGCGGTACAGCGGTACAGCGGACCATCGGTACAGCGGTTATCGGTGAGATTGATCTCCGGTCGGCTACCACAGGTACAGCTTCACCGCCTCCACCCCGACCGGTGGCGGCCTGCGCCCGCTGCGCGACCCGGACGCCCCTGGGCTGGAGGACGACGACGGCAGCTCGGACTGACCGCGGCAGTGGCGGATGCTTCCGGCCAGGGGTGGGGTGGACGCGGTCACCGACGCGGCGCCATGAGGGCGGCCGCTGGTCCGGTGTCCTCGGCCTTCGCGGCGGTGTTGTCCGACCGTCGTGGGTGAACCGGGCCTGCCAGGAACGGACCACCTGAGGGCCGTAGACCTGGGTGAACTCCCACCGGGCGCAACCAGCCGGCCAGGCCGAATGGCCGCCCCCGCACACCAGGGGACGGCCCTTCGGCCAGCCGGTACAGCCTGCGTGAGGGACGCTGGCTGGCCTGGGAGGGATGAGCAGCGTCGAAGTTCGCCGTCACCCCCGGCCGGCTGGCCGCCGCCGAGGAGCGCACCCGCGCTGGCAGGCCGAGCGGGAACGCCGCTGGCAGCAGCTGGCGCGGCGCTGGTCGTCCTCGGTGTCGGCCTGTTGGCGAAGATGGTCGCGGACGGTGTTCCCGCCCTGGGATGGCTGCGCTGGCTTTCCCCGTTCGGCCTGACCGCCCTGACCCGCCCGTACGGCGGGGCCCGGATCTGGCCGCTCCTGCTTCTCGCCACCGCGGGCGTCGCCCTCGCTGTCGCCGCCGTATTGGCTTCCGGGCGACGCGACATCCGCGGCGGCTCCTGCGCCCGTCTTCCGGCCGGGCCCCGCGGTTGAGGCTGCTCGGCTCGGTCCTGGGCTTCGCTGTACGTCGCACGCTGCGGCCCCTGGCCGCCTGGTGTGCCGGGGTAGGTACCTACTACCTGCTCATTGGGGTGCTTGCCCTGTCGATGACGGCCTTCCTCACGGACAACCCGCGCTTCGCGGAGCTCGCTGGACAGGCCGGATTCGCCGGGCTCGGCACCGTCCGCGGATACGCGTCCACTCTGTTCGCGCTGCTGGCCGTCCCTGCTGGAGTCTTTGCCGCCGTCCGCCTTGCCGCGCTCGCCGCCGACGAGGCCGGCCGACGGCTGCCCCTGCTGTTCGCCCAGCCTCTGACCCGGACGCGCCTGCTCGTCGCTGAGATCACCGCCGTGTGCGGGGGCGTCGTCGTTCTCGTGACGGTGGCCGGTCTGGCCACCTGGGCTGGGATGCAGGCCGCCGGTGCCGACCTCGGCTTTGCCGCTGCCCTTGCCGGTGCCTGGAACGTGCTGCCGATCGGGTTCCTGTGCCTGGGCGCCGGCGTGCTCGCACTGGGCTGGGCACCACGGGCAGCAGCCCTCGTCGGCCCGCTACCGGCTGCGGGAGGATTCCTCCTGAAAGTCATCGCCGACAGCTCAGGCCTGCCGACTTGGGGGGCCCAGCTCTCCCCGTTCACGCATCTTGCCGCCGTGCCCGACGCTCCGGCCCACTGGCCCACTGGCCCACTGGCCCACTGGCCCACTGGCCCACTGGCCCACTGGCCAGCCTCGCTCCTGATGGTCGCCGTCGCGGTGCTCGCCACAGCTGCCGGGGCCATGGGCTACCGACTACGCGACCTGCAAGTCTGACCCGGTAGACAGACCTAATTCCGCGATCGGGAAGAAACGACTGGTCGGCTCGGCCACCGGCTCACCTTCCTACGTCGCTTCCTGGGCGACATCAGAGGTGATGTTTCTGGGTCAGGATGAGGCGTCCGGCCAGCCCAGTAGCCGCGCCCTGATGACGGCAGTCTGGAGGGTGTAGCGGTGCCGGGGGTCGCCCGGGTCGGTCTGGGTGAGGGAGCGTATGCGTTCCAGCCGGTAGGTCAGCGCCCGCACGCTGAGCGAGAGGCGGCGGGCGGCCTCGACGGCGACGCAGCCGCTGTCGAAGTAGGCGGAGAGCGTGTCGATCAGCGGTTGCGCTCCGCCGCGGGCTTCCCGGAGCGGGCCGAGGGTGGTTTCCACGAGGTCGGCCATCGCCTGGCGGTCCCGTGCGAGGACCGGGTAGACGAGCAGGTCGGCGGCGTGCAGGACGGGTCCTTCCAGGTTCATCCGGTCGGCGAGGTCCAGGGCGTTGAGGGCTTCTTCGTAGGAGTGGACAGCACCGCCCGGCCCGGGATGGGTGCGGCCGACGTGAAGAACGAAGGTCCTGACCCGTGAATAGGGCCCCTGGCGGCCGCCCTCCGGTCACTCAGACAGTCGTCGAAGGCGACCCGGCCCCATGGGCGAACGAGTGAGTTGGACGTAGAGGCCGTGTTCCGTCTGTCTCAGCTGCGTTCCTGGGTGTGCAGGCGTCCCACATGAGCCGAGTTCGAGCCCTTGGCGGCCGCACCGCGTCTCGTGGCGGACCCCACACCACAGAAGGAGCCCACCATGGTCATCCACCCGTTGAGGCGACGCCTCTCCGCCCTCGCCACCATCCTGGGGATGGGCATCGCCCTGCCGTTCACCGTAGGGGTCACCCCCGCCTACGCGCAGGCCCAGCTGGACATCACGAAGACCCACTCGGGGGACTTCTCCCGGGGCGGGCAGGGGACCTTCACCATCACGGTGAGCAATCCCGGCGACGAGGAGACCCTCACGAGCGGGGTGCGGATGACGGACAATTTCCCCGCAGGGCTCACAGCCACATCACACGACGTCCTCCACAACAACAACGGCGGAATTATCTGTGCTATCACCAACGAAGGAACCAGGTTTTCGTGCGAAGTCGACCAAATGGTAGTCGGAGGCAGCTACGCGGTCGAAGTAGTCGTCAGCGTGGCCGAAGACGCTCCTTGCACGGTCAGGAACACCGCCACGGTGAGGGAGCTCGAAGGCAGCCTCAGCGACTCGGCAAGTGACACCGTCAACATTCCCGGCCCCAACTGCAACGGCGGCGGGAACGGGGACGGAACGTCCATCCTGCCCATCAGCCTCAGCGGCCTGATCCCGATCTACAACAACATCAACACGGGCAGCAACGTCCTGAGCCCCGGTGCAACTAACACCAACAGCCAGTCCTTCAGGGCGAATGCGGCCCCCTGAGCGAGCGCCGCTCACGCGGAGCGCGTCCAGCAGGACGTAGGGAATAGGCGACAGGCCGCCTCCTCCACGACATCGCTTTGGTCCGCCCCTCCCGGCACCGGCTCACCAAGCATCCCAGGAGTCGCGTTCGCGGAACGGTTACCGTAACCG
>NZ_JBHWJJ010000133.1:0-23447 GCF_042732005.1 Streptomyces sp. NPDC059851
CGGCCCCGACACGCAGCAAGCTCACCCGCCCTCATACAAGCAGCGAACTACCGAACACCAACCGTGACAAGACCAGCTAACAAAGCACTACTAGGTCCTTCAGGGACGTGTCAACTGTGCCTTTCCCCTCGGGGTCGATCCGGACATCACAACCCGTAGTGTCTTCTTCATAGAAGCCGACACGGTGTAACTTCCCCTTCCACTTGGACTTTTTGAACAGCGCGGCGGCGGAGTTCCACTTCTTGCCGCACTTGTCACCGTCACCGGGCGTATAGCCCTTGATGAAGAAGACGGGACGCTGATTGCTGTCCTTCCGTGCAGGCGCTGAGTTTCCAACCCCAGTCCGGCCGGTCGAGGCCGCATCGGAGACGGCGGAAGCGCTCGCAGTGGTGGTCGCCGTGAGCAGGAGAACCACGCTCACCGTGAACGTCGCGAGGGACGAGCGGAGTCTCATTTGAACTCCTGTCGACTGTGGACTCGGACAGCCGCCGACTGTTCCACGGAAGCTGCGCTCAGACCAGGTTTTTTCCGGACAGTCCAGCGCAGAAGCACTGTGGTCTCTCTTCGATCTCGCCCGCCGCCTCGACACTCACCCCACCCACTCCTGCCCGACGCGACGACCTCTTCGATCACCCCAGCAACCGCCAGGTCGTCGACCGCCGACCGGCCGGCGCCGACCACGACGCCCCCACCGTCGTCACCGCACTCGCGTCCGCGAATGGCCGCCAAACGGCCGAGACCGTCGCGACCGCGCTGTCCTGGACCCGCCCCGCCTTGACGCGCCCTCGATCACCTCCGCGCCCACCCCGACATCGGCGGCCCGCTCACCCTGCGGCACATCCCGCCCGACGCTCACACCGTCATCCCGCGCCTCGACGTCCTCGCCCCGCACCAGGGCGACGCTCTCACCGGACGGAAGAACCCCCACCCAGCCGTACGCGGCTGCACCCAGCCCGGCCGAGGCCGAGGTCCTCCTCCGCGTCTGGGGCGACGGCGGAATCGACACCACCGACCCCGCCCAGCCAAGCCCTCGTAGACCCCGCTGCCGCCGAAAAAATAGTCACCCGCGGCAACATCATCGACCCCTTCCACGACCACGTGCTCTACAGCCTCCAGATGCTCCCCGAGCCACCAACATCCACTGACACAGACTCTGCGCCGCCACTGTCATGACCCTGCGCATCCCACTGACACCCACCCTGCGCACTTGAACGGTGCTGTCCAGGCCGTGGTGTGAGGCTGCCGGAGCGATGACATTCGCGTCCGGCCCGGGGCCGCTTCCCGCCCGGCGGGCACCTGAGAAGAAAGTTCAGCCGCTGCTCCCGCTTGGCGGGACGTCCCGCTGATCAGTCTTTTCTTGCAGGTAGGAGCCGTGTGGCGTGGTCTGCATGACAGTGGATATCAGGGTGATCCGGGCCGGCCAGATGTACCGCTACTACCTCCGCGAGACCGTCGTCGGCGACGGCCGCCGTCCTGCCCGTACGCCGCTGAACACTGCCCAGGAGCAGGCCGGTGTCCCGGCCGGGCGATGGATGGGCCGCGGCCTGGCCGCGCTCGGACTCGCGCCGGGTGAGGAGTCACCGAGGCGCAGCTGCGGAATCTCTTCGGCGAGCGGGGCCGGCACCCGGACGCGGACCGGATCGAGGCCGACCGGCTCGCCGCGGGCGACTCGGCGAAGAAGGCGTTCAAGGCTGGCGCCCTCGGTCGCCGCGTGACGGTCACGGGCGTGGACTTCGTGTTCCGGCCGCAGCCGACGATCTACCTCCTGTGGGCGCTGGGGGATGAGGAGACCCGGCAGGTGATCGAGGCCGCGCACGAGCGGGCGATCGAGCGGGTGCTGGAGTGGATCGAGGACGAGGTGGCGGTGATTCGGTACGGCAAGGACGGCATTTACTGGGTGCGGCCGCCCGGCGGTCTGGTCGCCGCCCGCTTCCGCCACTACGAGGCGTGCTCCGGGAGGCCCTTGATCCATGACCACAGCGCCTGGACGGGCAGTGGGGGTCGATCCGCACCCTGGCCCTGCACGAGAGCACGGTGGCGGCCTCCGCGCTCTACAACGAGATCGTGGCAGCTGAGGTCTGCGAGGCGTTGGGCCTGGCGACCGAGCCGCGCACCGTCACCCCGGGGCGCCGGCCGGTGATGGAGATTGCCGGGGTGCCGCACGAGCTGATCCGCTGGACCGCCCGGCGCAGCGACCAGATCGCCGCCTGCCTGGCCGAGCTGGAGCACGAGTACGCCACCGCCGTCGACGACGACGGCGAGCCGCGGTTCCTACCCGTGATCTCCGAACGGGCCCGCGCCAAGTTGAACCAGATCGCCGCCCGCAAGACCCGACCGCCCAAGCAGAAGACCCAGCCGCTCGCGCAGCTGCGCGCCTGGTGGAAGGCGAGCGCGATCCTCACCTCCAACGTCGCCGCCGACGTCATCACCTCCCTCCTCGAGCACGCCCGCGCCGCGGCCGCCGCGATCAGAGCCCGCGTCGCGGCCGTGGTCGACGTCGCCCTGGCGGCGTCGACGTCACCGCGACCGTGTTCGTGATGAACGACGGCGGCCACTTCCACCGCCGGCACCTGCTCGCCGAAGCACGCCGCCACCTCGCCCTCGTCCTGCGCGGCCGCCGCCGTGACCCCGGCCTGGACGAGGAGATCGTGACCGCCGCCATCGCCACCCACTGCCTGGACATCAGCGAGCCGACAACCACCATCGGCCTGCTGTCGGACTACCCCCTTTACACCGCCCGGTGGCCCCTGTCTGACCTCCCCGCCCGCCCCCGCCCCCCGGCCCCCGCGCCCGACCTGGACCGGCATCCCCCGGCCGTTCCCGGCGAGCCGCCCGCGCGCCGGCCCCTGGGTCAGGACGCGGGGGAGTGGGAGATCCCCCGCGTCCCGCTCCAGTACGAGCGCGCCGTCCTCGCCGGCGCGGTGCTCCGCGAGAAGCTGCGCACCACCACCGCCACCGCCGTGCGGGGCCGGGCGTACGACGTCGCCCGGCACCAGCAGGCGGCGATGCCCGAGCAGCTGCTCGCGCCCGTGGCCGCCGACCTCGAGCACACGACCAGGAGCCGAAGGCCGGGCGCCGGGAGGCGATCGACATGACGGCGCTGCGGGCCCTGCGGGAGTCCCGCACGGACGTGGAAGCCCTCGATCTCACCGCCAACCGGCTGCGCCGCCTTCAGCAAGCGTTCACCAAGGCGGCCGACGACTCTCGCGCCCGCTCGGACCGCTACGCCGAACAGGACGACGCCGACGTGGTGCGCCCGGTGCGCAAGGACGACCAGCAGGCGCACCGCCCGCGGGAGCCCGAACCACACCGCCGCCGGGAAGCCGGCCACTGAGTGGACCCGAGGGTGCGCACCCGGTGTGGTCGGTGCGCACCGACGATGTGCGAGCGGGATCGTCCTGCTGCACCGCGAGGACGCCTACGACCCCGAGAGCTCCCGTGCGGGCAAGAGCGATCTGATCCTGGCCAAGAACCGCAACGACAGGTTATCCGTGGTCGAGGCGGCGGCCCTGGCCGCCGTCCAGCGGCCTGGAACCACCTGCGGCCGTACCGGCGCCCCCGGGCTTCCGGGGTTCCGCCGGCCTGTAACTCGTCCCGCCCCCGGCGGTGGCACGGCTCCTGAGCGGTGCTCAGCAGCCTGCCGTGACCTGCAGACGGCCTGCCCGCGACCTACCGGCGGCTTGCTGGCGGTAGGTCGGCTTCCTGCCGCTGGTTGGTCGGCGCGCAGGCTGTGAGCTGCGATGACAGGTCGCGCAGGTCGATTCGGCCCCCGGAGTTTCCGGGCCCCGGCGCCGTCTTGTGGTCCACCTGCCCGTTCGACGTCGGCGTCGGTGCTTTCGGGCGGTTACCGGTTACCGTTACCGGCCATGGGGGACGCAGGCGCTGGCGCGGCCCTGAGCGGTGCGAACTTGGCCTGTAACCGGTAACCCCGCGTTGGCCGGGCCGGGAGGTGGACGGATCCGGCGGGGCCCGGCCGGATCTGCGCGCGTTCGGCGTGCACACGTGCACGTGCACTCCCGCGCACGCGAGGCCCGAACCTCCTCAACCCACTCACCGGTGAGTCACCGGCCGGTGTCGGTCCCGTTCCGAGGGAGCGGCGGCGGGCCGACGGCTGGAGAACGGCGGGGGAAGGCGACCGCAGGTACTTCCTTCAGCAGCTTTTCAGTGTGATGTGCGAGAAGGCCGAAGTGAGCGGACACGTCCTCGACCGTCAGCTCGGGGTTCCGGGCTACCAGATCGATCAGCAGGGGAACGCGGGCCTGTTTGAGGAGACGATTTGCGGTTCTCTCAGCGATCCCTAGCCGTTGGCTCACCTGGTTGCCTGTGATCCTCGGGTTGCGTTTGACCAGCTCTCTTAGGGAGGCTGCACGGTCGTCCCGGACCTGACGGTGTGGGGACGGCCCTACCTCCTCGCCCTCGGCATCCGCACATGCGGGGTCGTCGGGTACGGCCTCGGCCGGGAAGGGACATACGGCCGGTTCCTGCGGCGGCGGTGTGCCAGTGCGCAGGGACCGGAGCAGGGTCTCGACCGGCAGCCGGCACGCCCGCGTAGAGCGCACGGGCAGCGCATTCCATGGCCCTGCCGACCGCGCGCGAGGCTGCTTCAACGCTGACGCACAGCGCGTGCAGCTCCGAGGCGGGATCACTCACACACGTACAACGACATGCGCCGGGATGAGCAACGCGCGCCTCTTCTCGGCGGTCGTCGTCCTCGGCGCCGCCTGCACCGCGCGGGGCGCCGCGCTCATCGGAGTCCGGCGGCTCGGCCGCGCCCCCACGACAGTCCGGTCCTCCGGAAGCAGGCCCGCCTGCCCCGAAACCCTGGGCGTTCGGCGCGAGCCCGGCACCGGGGCTGCGGCCGAGGTCACCGCAGCCTTGCGGCGGCGCTGGAAGCGAACCCCTCGATCGGGTGTCAGCATCGTCCCGAGGGCGGGCGTCGGGGAATGCACGGCTGGAACCTAGGGCTGGGAGGTGAGAGATCCCAGGCTTGGCTGTGACGTGGCAGTAGGAGTCCGTTAGCTTGATCGTTCACATCCGTATAGGGGGCGCATGGTGAGCGGGCTGACGCCTGAGCTGCAGTTCATCGCGAAGGGCATGATTCGCGGGGCGATGGGCCTGTTGGATTCGATGCGCGGCGCGCGTGACAGCGCTATCGCGTTGGGGCATGAGCTCGACCGGCAGCACGGTATGGCCGGTGACGACGATGCAGGACGGTCGTTCGCCAAGGTCTACATGCCGGCGGCATCCACGACGCTGGACACGATGGGGTTCAGCTCGCACCTACTTGGTGCCACGAGCCGGGGCCTGATGCGCAACGGGAGTTCATGGCCGTGGAGAGCCGACAGGTGTCGGCGTTCCTGGGCAAGGAAGTGGACCTCACGGCGGGCATGGGCGATCCCGGAGCCGACTGTCCGGAGAACTACCTCGGCCTTGGGCAGGAACTGCCCAAGGTGGTCGGGGAGACTGCCTGGTACACCCAGTACGCGCCGGGCGGCAGGAGCGACCGTTTCCGGGGTTCTCCGGAGAAGATCCGTGATGTCGCCGACTCGTGGCGGCAGGCGGCCTCCCTCATGCAGCGCTTCCTGGAAGATGCCCAGGCCTATGCGTCCACAGCGAGCAAGGCGCACTCGGGCGCCGCAGCCGACTCCTTCCAGTCCTACTTCAAGCAGCATGTGGGCTTCGCCGCCCCGCCGGAGAAAGCTCAGCAGGACGAGCCGGTCGTGGCCAACCTCGTTGCCTCCTGCACGCAGCTTGCCAAGGAGTGCGACCGGTACGCCGAGCATGTCGCGGCGGCGAAGGTGAAGATCCAAGAACACAAGAACGAGCTGTTCCGACTGGACATGCCGTGGGACCAGCCGATGTTCGGCGGCAACGGCTTCGACGGCGGACTCCATGACGCCGTCCTTAGCGACCCCTGGATCCACGATCTAGGGGAAGTCGCCCACGCCCTTGACTCCTCAGCCGCTCGCGTCCGGCTCCCCGACGGCGAAGGCCCGGGAGCGCCGGCGCTGCCGGGCGTGCCATTCCTCCCGCCGCTCATCCGTGTCCCCGTCCCGGTACCGCTCAGACTTGCATCCCACACGGCTACCCCGGCCCTGCTGCCGATGATCAACCCCGTGGACTCCGGCATAGCCTTCGCCGACCCCATACCGCCGGTACCCGGAACGACCAAGCCGCTCACCCCTGCCGAAGAGAAGCAGTTCCGCACATGGATGAATTCCCTCAGAGCGGGAGGATTCGCGGGCGGAGGCGGCACGAGTGCTCCGGACAACGCGTATCAGCTGCGCGTATCGGGATACCCGGAGCGTGAGGTGCCCCTGGCTGGCAAGAACCGTGGCCTGATGGTCGATGGCATTCGGCCATCCGACGGATACCTCGTGGAAGCCAAACACGTCCGCGACCCCGACTGCACGAAGAAGAGCTTCCGTTCCTTGGAACGTCTGGAGGAAACCCTGACCAAGCCGGTCAAGGTGAACTCCAAGGGAGAGCTCGCCTACGACCCCGTCATCGACTCCATGTACGCAGGCGACGAGAGCGAGCTCCTGCGGTACAAGCAGGCCATGGAGAACCCCACAAACAAGGAAGTCCGCGGCCTGGAGATCGTGACCAACGGCAAGGACAACGCGGCCTACTGGCAGTCCATGATGGCGATCACGGGGACGACCGGCTCCACACGCTACGTGCCGTAAGGCAAGAGGGAAGACTGTGTCCACTGAACGGAACATCCGCACCAATTTCGCCTTCTACCCGCCCGAAGACGCCGAGGCGGCATGGGACGCCAGCCTGGACTCCCTCGAGAGGGCTCTGCGGCAGGCGTTCCCGGACCCTGTGGTCGAGTACCGGCTCTCAGGCGTCCACGGCACCCCGGTGATGGATTTCGAGATCGAGCTGGCAGCCGACGTGTGGATCGACGGCACGGCGGCGATGCCCAAGCCCGACTACGCCTTCATCACCCTGACCAACGTGACCGCCGACGAAGCCGCCGTCTTCGCCCGGTGGCTACGGGACTCCTTTGTCCCGCAGCCGCACCTGGTGCGCTTTGCCAGCAGCCTCGCCGTGGCTAACGGCGATCAGGACCCGTGGCCGCTGCCGGCACAAGGCGGCGACGAAGAGATCGCCACGGAGCTGAGGCGACACCTCGCTTCCATCGACGACCAGGTGTAGGGGAGGGGCCCATAAGAGGGCAGCGCTCTTGCGGCATCGCCGCCCACCACCATGGCTCCAGGCCGCCCAACCAACCAGTTCCTGACCCGTCGGACATGCCTGATTCGGCAGCCGAGACGGTGAAGGAAATCCCGGTAAGGGCGATCATGGTCCGGTCGGCGTGAGGATGCTGACGTGGTTCTCTTACTGGTGACGGGCCTCCTCGCTGGGCGGGGACTGCCGGAGCGCCCGGGCTGCCTGGTCGGTGGAGACCCGCTTTCCGCCCACGTACCGGCGGGGGCGCTTGTTGGCGGGGGTCAGGACTTGAGCTTGCCCTTGCGGATCTTCTCGACGCAGGCGGGCAGTACGTCTTCATGGAGGGTTTGGCCCGGCCGCGTTCCTTGTAGCAGCCCTTGCCGACGGGTGGGGCTCGCGGTTGGCGGCGGGGTGGGGTGCGGGGTGGCGGGTGGGGGATGACTCTGGAGAGGTACCAGCGGCGGGGTGGTTCTCGGCCCGTGTCAACGGGGAACGCGCCATCCCCAGCTGGTCCACTCCACCGCACCGACTTCACCCGGCGCGCACCACCGCACGGGTGCGCCCCCCTCACCGAGTGGATGCGCACCGGGTGGACGGTGGTGCGCACAGGATGGACTCTGTGCGCACCGCACCGAGCGTCCGCCAACCTGAAGCACCAGTTCAAAAGACTGGTGTGACCGGTCCCCGGAGTACTCGTGCTGGTCGTGGGCGGGAGTCCGCGGAGAAGATCGTCCGTCAGCGGTTGATTTCGAGGTTCGTCAGGACGAGCAGAGCACGCAGGAGGCGGGTGGCGCGAGCGGGATCGGTGCGGAGCTTGGTAAGGATCCGCCAGTTCTTGAGGTGGGCGAAGCCGTGCTCGACCGGTGCCCGTCCGATTGCGAGGACCCTGTTGGCTTGCTTCTGCCCCGGGGTGAGCTTGTGGGTTCGGGTGGCGATGTAGCCGGTGACGATCACAGGGTCGAGGATGTTGTTGTCAGGCCGCGGAAGCCGAGGTCGGCCAGCGCTCCGAGGCCGGCGGCGCGCAGGTGGGCCAGGATGTGGTCGTGACGGGCGGCGGTGTTGTCGTGGGTGCGGCCGGGCCGGGCAGCGGATATCCAGATCAGGCGCCATTCTCGTCGGTCAGGGCGAGGAAGTGCAGGCCATGGCTGCGGTGCTTGCCGGAGTAGTGCCGCCGGTCGGCCCTCCCGGTGCGGCGCCTGGTGCGGATAAGGGTGCCATCGATCAGGACCACCTCCCCACCCTGCCTGACGACCTTCTTCAGGGCACGGTCCAGGCGTGGGGCCTGCGCGGCGAGCAGGCCGATCAGCTCGCCGCGCCAACGGCGAACGGTGGACTCGGACACATTGTTGCCGCCAGCCATGTCGGCCAAGCGCTGGTCATGACGCCGCACAGCCAGGACGATCACCGCGATCCTTCCAGGCGGCAGGATCCGCCACCTGGACCGGATCAGCTTCAGATGGCGTCGCAGCAGACCGGCGAGGTGGCTGACGGTACGCGTGGACAGCGATAGACAGCACTGGTAAGTCAGTGCGTGGGGATTCTCGGCAGGCTCTTCGGTTTTCGTCATACGACCTCAACCCCACCTGCAGAACCTCCAGTTACGCCGCCTCTCACCGGCTCTGCGTGGGAGGGTGGTCTTTGGCCCCCGTCCCGGCGTCTGCTGGAGCCGTTGAACAGGAGGCGGGGCACGGTTGGAGGAGTGAGTGAAGGGCCCTGACATGTCCCGCGGTGCTCGTCTGGCCGCCCACGGCGCCGTTTCCACATCGCTGGCGCTGCGCAGTGACCGCAGTCTGCGCGAGTTCGTGGACGCCGGCGCACCGCTGGGGTCGGGCATCGGTGGGACGACCGTCCTGCTGGAGGTCGAGGGAACCCGGGTCTTCGCCAAGCAGGTACGGCTGACCGATCTGGAGCGACGGCCGGAGCATGTTCACTCCACCGCGAATCTGTTCGGACTCCCGGCCTTCTGCCACTACGGCATCGGCACCGTCGGCGGCCCGGGGTTCGGGGCCTGGCGGGAGCTGGCCGCGCACACCATGACGACGAACTGGGTGGTCGCGGGAGACTACGAGGGCTTCCCTCTGATGTACCACTGGCGGGTGATCCCAGACTCTGGCCAGCCGCTGCCCGAGGAACTGGCCGATGTGGACCGAGCTGTCGCCTACTGGGGAGGCGGATCAGCGGTACGCCGACGGATCGAAGCTCTCCAGCATTCCACGGCAAGCCTTGTGCTGTTCCTGGAGTACATCCCGCAGAACCTGCACGACTGGCTGGGCGTCCAGATCGTGGCCGGCGACGAGGCGGCCGAACGGGCCTGCGCCATGGTCGACGACGAGCTGAAAGCCGGCATCTCGTTCATGAACGCCCGCGGACTTCTGCACTTGGACGCCCACTTCGAGAACATCCTCACCGACGGCCGACGGCTCTTCTTCACCGACTACGGCCTCGCGATCTCCTCACGCTTCGACCTCACACGGGACGAGGCCGACTTCTTCGACCAGCACCGCACCTACGACCAGTGCTACGCCGTCACCCACCTGATGAACTGGTTGGCCGTCGCTCTCTACGGACACACACCGGAAGAACGCAAAACGTTTGTGAACGCATGCGCCCAAGGGGCGCCCCCAGAGGGGGTTCCCGCGTCGGTCGCGGCGCTCCTTGTCCGTTACGCACCGGTCGCCGCGGTGATGGGCAACTTCTATCGCGAGTTTCAGCAGGAGAGCCGAGCGGCTCCCCATCCGCTGGCAACGATCTGTCGGATGGGGCGAAGTACGTGATCAGCGGCAGCCCGTCACAGGCGGGTGGTGAACCGGCCGTCGGGTAGCTTCCGCAGCCAGCCCCGGTCGACGAGTCTGACCAGCTTTCCACGCAGCGGTTCCAGCTTGGATCGGATGTTGACGTCCACTCCCAGCATCTCGCCGACCTGCCGAGCCATGACCGGTCCAGCGGCCTGTCGCACGGCGGCGAGAATGCGCTGGTAGTCCGGCGGAAGCACGTTCTCCTCCACATCGGAGGTGCGGTGTGGGATCAGCATGACCGCCCGCCCACCCACCTGCGCGGGCACCGACGTGGCCGAGACGCACTCATCAGCGATCTGTTCGCTCACCCGCTCAAAAACCCGTTCGGCGACAGCAAGTTCGTCTCGCTCGGCCCGCACCTCCGCCAGCTGCTTGGCCAGCTGTGCTTCGAGTTCATCCAGTTCCGCACGCCGCGCGGTGATCCGTTCCAGCAGCGCGGGATCCATGCATCGGATCGCAAATGGCCGCCTGACCCCAGCGAATAGAAACCAGCGAACCGTCCGGCTCTGTCAGACGATCTACTCCGCGGACAGCCACCCACGACCAGCGCGAGTACTTCGAGAGCTGGTCACACCATATCGCTGACCTGCTACTTCAGGTTGGCGAAGGCTCAGTGGCCTCCACCCAGTGGGCGCCACCCTCGCGGTGCGCGGTCGCGTCGCTTCGCTCCACTCGGTGGACTCCACCCATGCGGTGGATCACGCGGTGGAGTCCACCGCGGTGCGCACCCGATTGACGGTGGGCTCCACTCTCGGGCGCACCACGATGTCCCGAACCGCACCGGGTGCGCACCATCCGCACCCTCGCCCAGCCACCCCCTTGTCCAGGTTCGGCCGACCCCCTTGTCCACCTTCCGCACCACCCCTTGTCCAGGTTCCACCGACCCCCTTGACCGGGTTCGGCTCCACCCCTTGACCAGGTTCTCCACGGGCACGTTTCTCCTTGACACAGCCGGTTGCGGCCGCCGATCAGGGCCTGGTCAAGGGGGTGTGTGATAGGGCCCCGCCAACGCGGAAGCACACCTGGTGCGGTGCACGGTGGCGCGCATCATGGCCCCGGTGCGGTGCGGTGCGGTGCGGTGCGGTGCGGTGCGGTGCGGTGCGGTGCGGTGCGGTGCGGTGCGGTGCGGTGCGGTGGTGCGGTGGTGCGGTGGTGCGGTGGTGCGCCCATCGGGTGGAGGCCACCCGATGGGCGCGGTGCGCACCGTCGCAGTCCCCGCCGCGAACTACACGATGGAGAGGAGCACCAGGTGGGCACCGTCCGGTGCGGGGTGGGCGGCGAGGGCCTGGCCCACTCCCACCGCCTCCAGCTGGCGCAGGACATCGGCGACGTCCTCGTGGTCGTCGGTGAGGAACTGCAGGACGAAGTCGATGACGGCGCAGGCGATGCCCTCCGCCGCGTCCGGCCCGGCCTGCGCCCAGATTCGCAGGGTGGCCACCAGGACCTGCCCGAGGGCTTCCAGGGCGAACATCTCCGTGGTCGGTTCGCCGGCCTCCGGGCCGGGCAGGGCGGTGACGGGGACGACGATCCGTTCGACGGCGTCGACGAGCAGCTCGGCCATCCGCGGCTCGGCGCCGGCGAACTCGCGGGCGGCTTTGACGTCCTGGGCCTGGACGGCGCGGAGGTAGCTGAACGCGCTGATCGCCGCGTGCGGGGTCATCGGGGCGAGCGGCAGGGCGGTGGTGTCGGGCATGACGGCTCCTCACGTACGGGCCGCCGCGCGGATCGCGACGGCCCCAGGTCCAGAGCCTCGGGGAGCCGCCCTGTGGACAGAGTCCGCGCACCGACGGTGACCGCCCACCCCCCCCTTGTCCAGGTTCGGACGGCCGCGCGTTTTCCCTTGACAGGGTCCGCCAGGCGCGACAAACCGCCCATCCCGGGAGGGGAGAAATCTCCGTCCCGGCACCCTGAGCGACGGCCAGGGAAAGGCCGCTGCCGGACCCGGCACGCCGCTGGGAGACTCCAGGGATGACCACGCAGCGCCTCCCGTTCCCCGTGCCCGACGAACGCGCCCACTACTTCGTCGGCCAGTACGCCGACATGCACGACCTCGTGGAGGACCTGGTCGTGCCCGACGGCGTCCCCGAGGCCGCCGCAACCGTCCTGCGCACGGCCCGGGAACTGCTGCGCCAGTCCTACTACTGCTACGAGTTCTCCACCGTGGCGGTCATGCACTCCCTGATCGCGGTGGAGATCGTGCTGCGCGACCGCATCCCGGGCGCGGGCAACAAGACCCTGCAGAAGCTCATCAAGCAGGGCGCCGACACAGGCGTCCTGACCACCCGGCAGGCGGAGTACCTCGACTACGGCCGCCAGATCCGCAACGGCATGGCGCACGACCAGACCACCCACGCGGCGATGCTGCCGGCCATGGCCGTGCCGATGGTGACCACCTCGTTCGCGATCGTCTCCGAGCTCTGCGCCGCCCCCACCGAATGATCACGGCTCGATAACAGGCGTCACACCATCGGCTTCCCCGGCACCTGTAGCAGGTGAGTGCGGGACTCTGCCCGGAGTCCCACGCCCACCCGCGTGAGGAGCCTGAACGATGACGTACGCCAGCAGCGCCCGGCAACCAGAGCCAGAGCCGGAGCCGGGCCAGACCTGGTCAAGGGGTGCCGAGAGCCCCGCAGACGGCCCGGAAGCCAGTGCCGCGTCCAGTGCCGTGAACGATTCCAACGTCGTGCCCATCACCGCAGCTCACACCGCCCGTCAGGGGGCCGCTCGGCACGCTGACACCTCTCTCCCTAACCCTGAGACAGCAGCGAAGGGGAAGAAGTCCACTCCCACGGCCGGGAAGGTACGAGCCGATGCTCTCAGGATGCTGGGGTGCGTACGGATAGCCACGGTTCGGCAGATGGCTCAGGTGATCACGGCGGAAGAGTCGGACGGCCGGTCGTACGTGCGCAGGGCGATGGTGGAACTGGAGAAGCTCGGGCTGGCGGAGACGAACGGCAAGGACGGCAAGCACCGGATCTGGAACCTCACCCCGGCAGGGCAGAAGGCTCTGGCCGACGGCAATGAGCTGCCACCCCGCCCGAAGGCTGGCACCGGAGCGAAGGCTGTTCGAGCTGGGTTCGGCCCGCACGGTCTCGCGGTGACCGACACGATCCTTGCCTACACCGACACGGTTCTGCGCGGTCGCCGGGAGTTCCTGACCGACTGGCAGGTGGAGGTCAACCACGCCATCAAGGAGACTGGCCTGTCCTTCAACACCGACGCGGTCCTCGCCGTGCCGACCAAGACCAGCGAGGTCCGCCTCTTCGAACTCGACAACGGCACCATGTCCCAGGCCCGCCTCGCGAGGGAGGTCTGGGACTACGAGCGCTACGCCGGGCACCGTGTCTGGGAGGGGGCCCGCGGCACGATCGGCGGGACGTACCCGTTCTGGCAGCGCCACCGCTACACCCGCTCCACCACCTTCCCGCGGCTGCACGTCGTCCTGGCGGGCAAGGCCGAACACCTCCTCGACAACCGGCTCCAGGCGCTCACCGCCGCAGTGCAGGGCATCACCATCGCGCTGTGGGCCAACACCCTGCCCAGCCTCCAGCGCGGCGAGCCCTGGTACGAGATCGGCGTCGACGACCCCCACCGGCGCCGCGCCCGCTACCCCGAAGCGGTCGGCCGCTGACCGGTGCGGGGCAAGCCCAAGGGGAGCCTGGGCAAGCCACCCGCGAGGGCGGCTTGCCCACCCTGGCCGGAGGCACTCCGGGGCAGGCGGCATCGGTCACGGCCACCCCGGCCTTCCCGGCGAGGGGCTGGCTGACCGATGTCCCGTGCCACCGAAACTTGGACCGATTGCCATCGAAGTCGGACCGAACGCAGTTTGTGACACCGAGTATGGACCGCCGCAGGCCGCGGTCGATGCGCCGCTGCCCGCGCACTGTCGGACGGCTGTCGGTGGGGACAGCGATCTGTCGGCGGGATGTGGGTGGCGTCGGGGACCCTGGGAACTGGGCCTGGCCGGCTGTGAATGTGCGGTCCCGCCCGCCTCCAGACCAATCCGAGCTTCCGGGAGCCCGCCATGCCCTCCGTACCCCAGGTCCCGCGGTGGGACGTCCGCCGGCTGCCTCAAGCGGAGGGGAAAAGCTTCCTGGTCACCGGCGGCAACGCGGGCATCGGGTATTTCGTTGCCGAGCAGCTCGCTGGCACCGGGGCCATGGTCGTTCTCGGCAGCCGCGACAGGGCGAAGGCCGAAGAGGCGATCGTTTCCATCAGCTTGCGCGTCCCCGGTGCCAGGGTGAAGCACCTGTCCCTGGACCTGGCCGATCTCGCTTCGCTCAAGGCATCCGTGGATGCGCTCGGACTGGACCGCCTCGACGCCGTCGTCCACAACGCCGGCGTGGCGCTCGACCATCCACCGCGGCGCGAAACCACGGCTGGCCACGAGCTGATGCTCGCAACCAACCACCTGGGGCACTTCGCCCTGACCCACCACCTGGCCCCTCTGCTCACGGCGACCCCGGGGAGCCGGATCGTCACCACTGGCAGCTTCGCCGCCAAGTCCGAACGCTTGGACCTCGACGATCTGCAGAGTACGCACGACTATCAGCCCAAGCGTGCGTATGCGCGGTCGAAGTTGGCCCAGATGCTCTTTGCCGTTGAACTGGACCGCCGCCTGCGTGCTGCCGGGAGCACGACGCTGAGCGTGATCGTTCATCCCGGCGGCGCGCTCGACTCCCTGACGCCGTCACGCCCGCCATTCCATGTCCGGACCGCCGGCGAGCGGCTGCGCCATCTGCCGCTCGGTCTTTTCGTTCAGGGCAAGGACGCTGCCGCATGGCCCGCTGTTCGGGCCGTGCTCGACCCGAGCGTCCGCGGCGGCCAGATGTGGACCCCTGAACTGTTCGGGCTGCGCGGTACGCCCAGGATCGAACCTCTCTGGAACCACCTCGCCGACACCGCGACCGCGGCACGTCTATGGGCGGCCAGCTGCGACCTGACTGGTAACGACCTGACGTTCACCGCACCGACAAGGTGCGGTGGGACTGAAGGCCCAGCGACTGAGCGCGGCGAAGTAGACGCCTGACCGGATGAGATCGGACAAGCGGTCGAGATCGTGTGGCAAACGGGCAGGACCTCGTGACACAGGACAGTCGCTTCGGGACCGGCAGAGCATTGGGCCACCGCTTCGGCGAAGGTTCACGCAGCGCGCTGGCCTGCGGCGGTCCATCTTCGGTGACACAAACCACGCAGTGGTCCATGTTCAGTGGCAATCGGTCCAGGTTCGCTGTCACAGGTCAACCGATGACCGGTCACCGTCTCGGCTGGGAGTTGCATGGACCGGTCACGGCGCTGACGTGCTGGTTGACCGATCGCGGGCGTCGGATCGGTCACGCTCGGCCGCGCTTACCGGTCACGTTCCCGTGCTGGGCAAGCCCTCGCCACGGAGGGCTTGCCCAGCGTCCGGGCCGCAGGACGGGACGCCTCCCAAGGTCGCGGCAGCACCGTCTGGGACGCGGCGGCCGGGAATCGGCCGAGGCCGCTTCGTGGCCGTACACCGGAGCCATGAGACGCAACAAGCAGTCCTACGGAGGGCTCGTGCCGAGCCTCCCGGGAGACATGTGGCATGCCCTTGCCTCCTTCCACGGGGCCCACGGCGAGCCCGTCGGTCGTCTCGTACCCTTCGACCGCCCCGACGCGTTCCTCTCCCTCACCCAGCCCGACGACATCGGTTCCACCGCGCGAGTGGAGCTGTCAGGCGGGGAGACGATGAGCCAGCTCCACAAACTGGTCACGACGGTCACCCGCGGCATCACCTACGAACTGGGCACTGCCACGCCCGGGACCGCGCTGGAGATCGTGGTCGGCAAGCGCCACCAGATCGACCTCCACGCCGGTCACGTCGACGGCCTCGCCCGGCTCCTGCGCGATGCCGTCGACAACATCAACGCGCATGGCTCCTCCGGAGGCGACGGGTCGTGCCGCCACTGCCATGGCACCGGGCGGGCGTATCCCGTGTGGGGGGTGAAGAACGAAGAAGCCTGAGCGCCAAGGCAAGCCTTAGGCGACCCCGGGCAAGCCCTTCACGAAGGGCTTGCCCGGACTCCACTCACGGGCTGTGCCGTCCCGGGCGCAGGACGTCGGCGTAGATCCGGGCCCGGACGCCGGGCTCCCCGGGATCCCGGCGCACCGGGCCAACACCCGATGTGGCCCACCGCTCGTCCAGCGCGGCCATGACGGCCCGGACCGTGTCCTCGTCCCCGCCGGTGATGTCCAGGACCACCACCAGGCCGGGCTCCGCGATGTGCTGCTCGTCGATCGGCTTCATGCGCCCTGCGACGGCGTTGGGACCGGACCGGTTCGCCGGCGGCCCCGGTTCCACTCGCACGAGGGAACCCAGGCCGCGGGTGTCGCATGGTCGGCAAGCTCTGTCGGGGTGCGGCCCCCGTCGCGGCCCGGGTGGCCAGGGCCGCACCCCAGTACGTCCGAACGTACTCCGGGGCCGAAGCCGGCGGTGGTGCTTTTCGCCGGTGGCCGTGATCTGCCGCCTCACCCGTTCGCGCGCGGCCGGGTGCCAGTGGGGTGCGACGGGAACAGGCTGGGCGCATGTCCGCGAAGCTGATCGTCTGCCCGCCCGACGAGCAGGGCTGGCGCCGGGTGCGCTACGACGGCGTCGCCATCGGGGTCGCGCACCGGCCTGCCGACATCCGGGTCTTCCTCGCGGCCGCCGGGCTGGAGAACGCTGACGACGTGGACCTCACCGACCCCGACTTCGTCGAGTGGCGAGGCGCCGGCCCGGAAGCCTGGGAGCCCTCCCGCTGACCCTCCGCAGGAGGTTGTACCGGAGGGTGGCTGGAGGGTTGTCTGCACGGGTGCACTAGGCGGGGGACCGAAGGTGTGACCGTGAGTGGGACCCCCAGAATCCGGTGATCTTCCATTCGTGCAGGTCAGAGCCTATGGGCAAGCCCTCTTCGGAAAACGACACCTCTTTTGTCCGCGATAGCCGGACGAAGAGGTCTGTCCCGTATCGCGGGGGCGGCGGCCGCGCGCAGGGGTGCATGTACTGGTATGGCTCGTGATCGGATCCGGTGGCCCCTCGTCGTGGAACGACGATGTACCGGCTCGCGTGTTCGGCCGCTACAGCTTCCGCCCCTCCGTCCCGGCCGGCGGCGACCTGCGGCCCCTGCGCGACCCGGCCGAAGCCGACGACGAGGACACCGACGAGTGAGTACCGTTTGCGCCCGTACGGGCAACCGGCGGGCGACGAGCTCGGCCTGACTGGCGACCAGGCCCACGCAGCGTGAGACTCTGTGACTCAGCGCTCTACGCTAATGAACGACTCGTCCCTGTAATGCTCCTTGATCCAGGTCGCGCTGAGATCGAACTCCTCGGCAGGCCTGGCCCAGAACCGCACGGCAGGGCTGCCGGATGCGTTCACCACGGTGAGCCTTGCGGGAATGACGCTCCCGCCGCTCACGACGATCACGGGTTGACCGTCGCGGTACTCAATCGACAGGGTGCCGATGTCCTCGGGCTTGACCTGGTCGGCCGGGATCAGCTCGGGTTCGGCCGCCGGGGGCGTGTACTGAACCTGAGCCGGCCCCTTGGAGTTGACCTGGGGCGTGGTCTCGGACATGACTGCCTCCTCACTGGCCAGCGCCATGCAGACCGGCGTGGATCTCCCCATGACGAAGCGTCACGAAACATCACGCATAGTAGATTCCGATGCGCTCATGACGTACCCCAGCACTCGCGCCGCTGCGGTTTCCGGCTTCAACGAGATCGGGCTCGCATGCCTGAACCCTCGGTGGGCGGGAGGCCGTCCCCGCCTGCTGAATCGTGACCACGAGGACTTCGTCGTCCAGACGGCCACCACCCGCCCGACCGCACTGGGCAAGCCCTTCACCCGCTGGTGGGTTCGAAAACTCGCCGACCACCTGCGGCGCAATATCTCCCGGCCGATCACCATCGGCCGCGAGGCCCTGCAGGACCGCTGCCGCCGCGTCCACACCGGCGGCCGGCCCGGCTTGACGCCCTGCGGCAGCAACAGCTCCAGCCGGGCCCACTGGCCGTTCGTCAGATCCCCACGTCCCACAGGACGTGATCATTCACGACCAAGATCTACTTTCGCAACAGACCCTAGAGCGCGGACGACGTCCTTCGGTCCGTCGGCGACTATCTGGCCGACGGAGTGCGAGACAAACCTTCAACCACCGAAGACATTGGCCAGCCGTCCTTCGATAGGAGCCTTCCCTCGGGAAGTGGCACGGTCTGCGAGAAGGCACAGCTGTGCCGGGGTGAGGCCGGCGAGGGCGCGGAAGTCGCGGCTCATGTGTGCCTGGTCGTAGTAGCCACACAGAGTCGCCCGGTCAGCCAATGACCGGCAGGCATCGGACGGCAAGGTGAGCGCCCGTTGAAACCGCAGTATCCGGCTGACGGTTTGCGGTGGGAGTCCGATCTGCTCGTGGAAGAGCACCTGTAGCCGCCGGCTGCCGCGGCCCGTGGCAGCGGCCAGTTCTTTGGCAGGTAGCTGTCCGTGGGAGGCGCGCAGTCGGCTCCACGCCTCGGCGACGACTGGTGAGGGCGGTGGAGCGTCCACCATCCGCCGCGCCAGGGCGTTGTCGATGAGCGCCCAGCGCCCTTCCCAATCCGGGATCGCCATGAGCCGCTCGGTGAGCCTGGCCGACCAGCCGGCGCCCAGCACCTCATCCGGGTGCATGTGAGCGTTTGCCAGGTGGTGCAGTGGCAGCCGCAGGCACTGGTACGCGCCGAGGGGAGTGAACTCCACCTCGACTGCCTCCGCGATACCCCCGAAGCCGCCCCTTACCGACGCCGTCTGCAGACCGGCGAGCATGGCATGCCACGTCGTCGTCCTCTCCGCCGGGACATTCCTGGCCTCGTGGAAGAGGTTCAGGGGATCTCCCCAGCCCAAGATCAACGTCACGGTGGCCGCGGGAAGAGTGAGCCTGACCGGCCCGGGCCGAGTAACGCGATGGCCTCTGTACACCACCACCTGCGCCCGTAATCGCTCGGAAGCGCGACGCTCCACATACTCACCCTTGGTCCTCGATTCCATGGACGCTTCAACCTCCATCTGCGACCTGCGCCGGTGCACGCGTCAAATCGACTTGTACGAAGAGAGTGCGCCTTTGTACAAGGCGACCGCCCAGGCTCCGCAGCAATCTGGACACACGCCGCGAGGCGCCCGGCATCTCACCGTGACATCCGCACCGGACGCAACTGCTCAATGGCAACAGCCGCATGCACGCACAGTCCTGTCACCAGCGAGGCGACGAGCCCAGGACGAAACGAGGGAGATGAACATCCGACGCATCCTCACGGTGGCTTCGCTGATGTCTAGTGACAGCACTTGTGCATGGGTTCCGACGGCAGTTGATGATCACCTCAGTCAGGCACGTTGACGCGAAATGACGGCCACCGTGGAACTGGCACGGGAGCCGGAGCTTACGGCCCGGATACCCCTGGTTCTCGCTTGCGGGATAGGGGCCTGGCCTGCTCGAGAACCTACCGACTACGCTTGGGAGATCTCATCGTGAAACTTCTTCGGACAGCCTCTGTCGCAGCGGCTGGACTGGCGCTGGCTGCCGGCATGGTCGTGATGAGCGGCAGCTCAGCGGTGGCAGACCCGTCCTCGGCTTCGGCAGCGGCCAGCTGTCGGAAGTCGCAGGACTCCAACACCTTCGGTACCTACTGCAGCTCCGCGGAAGGCCGCTACTTCCGGGCTGTCGCGGTGTGCAAGAACGGCCAGGAAGTCCGTGGCCAGCAGTGGAAGAGGGTGGGCAGCGGCAGCTGGTCCTGGGCGTACTGCACCCAGGTGAACTCCTCGCTCTCCTGGGGATATGCCGAGATCGGCAACTAGTACTGCAATTGCGGTTGGGGTGACGAGGTCGCAGCTTCATGGGCTGTGGCCTCGTTGCTTGTAGTGGCTCTGGCGGGCCTGGTGTTGTTGGCGTCGGCGCCAGGTGGACCAATGCAGAATCCGCTCGGTGGTGTGGCGGGGGGTGCGTGTGAGCCGCGTGATCAGGCGTCTGAGTTCGGGGACGCTGATCGGGACGAGTCCGGGGGATCCGTTTCTGCTTTCCCTGCATCGAGCTCGCCAGCCCGGGTGATCGTGAGGAAGGCGTGGACGGCCATGGCCAGAGTGATGTGCCGGTGCCAGCCGTCGTAACGGCGAACCTGGTAGTCGTCCAGTCCGCACTCCTGCTTCGTGCTCTGGAAGCATTCCTCGATCGCCCAGCGAGCTCCGGCCACCCTGATCAGCTCGTCGAGGGTGGTTTCGGCGGGTGCGTAGGCGATGTAGTAGGCGATCTCCTCGGGGTGTTTGATGCTGCGGCGTGCCAGGACCCAGTGCCCGCGGTCGGCCCGGCGATAGGGGCGGTGCTCGGTCCGGGCCCAGTCGTAGATCCGCTGTCCGTGGGCGCCGGCGCCGCAGGAGCGGCGCTTCCACTTCTGCCGGGGCAGCGACGCGATCAGCTCGTCCACCCGGTGGTCCATCTGCTGCCAGGTGACCACGGTGTCGTTGCGGCGGGTGGCCATGACGTGGAAGACGTCCCCCTGCTCGAGGCGGTGACGCCAGGACTTGCTCTGACCGTAGGCCTCGTCTCCGGTCAGCCACCGAAACGGCATCCGGTCCGCGATGGCACGGCTGACCATCGCCTCGGCCATCTGAAGTTTGGTGGCGAACTCCACCTCGTCGGCGATGCCGGCGCTGCGGCAGGGGTCACGGTCATCGGTCCAGGACTTGGGCACATACAGGCCCCGGTCGATCAGCGTGCGGCCGCGGGCGGTGGCATAGGCGAGGAAGACACCGATCTGGCAGTTCTCCGTCCGCCCGGCCGTCCCGGAGTACTGCCGCTGAACCCCGGCCGAGCGGACCCCCTTCTTCAGGAAGCCGGTGTCGTCCACGATCAGCACCGCATTCGGGTCCCCAAGGTGCTCGATCACGTACTCGCGCACGTCATCGAGTACCTCGCCGGAGTCCCAGTCGCATGTGCTCAGTAGCCGCTGGATCCGGTAGGGCCCGTCATGCCCGGCCTCTTCCGCAACCGTCCAGCCGTTCTTCCGCTCCAGCGGAGCGATCAGCCCGCGCATGTATGCCAGCGCGGACTCCCGCGGCTCCGTCCGGGCGAACCGGTGCACAAACCGCCCGTGCAACTCGACCAGACCCTCAGCCCACCGGGCCGCATCAACATCCCCACCCATACCCGGACCAACGAGCCGCCTACGACCTCGTCACCCCAACCGCAATTGCAGTATTAAGGGCTCCGGCCCCCGAAGGGCCAAGGACCCGAAAAGAGGTCTCTGCGGTTGCGGACTCGCCCCAGCACCCCAGATCGGAGATCCCAGGCTTTGGCCGAGCCCGCCACACGCCGACTCCCTCTGATCAGGCACGCCCGTCCTCCATCGCGGTGGGCGTCTCGTGGACGCGACCCTGTGCTCCCTGATGACACCAGCCTTGACCCTGGCCGCGGCCAGGGTCCGGTACCTCGGCAGCGGCTCGTTCCCGCTCGACCACCGTGGCTGAGGGAGTCTGGTGGGCGAAGGAACCCGGAACCGGCAGCGGCAGATCGGCGACCCTTACTGGGGTGGCCCGCGGCATACGTGGCTGGGTGTGCGGCCATACCTCGTCGTCGGGATCAGCCTGTGCGCAAGGCCTCGGGTCGAGGCCTGGAGACCGCCTCTGACGAACCGCAGCGCGGGTCCCCCTCATCCGGTGGCGGCCCACGCTGTCGTATGTCCGACTCGGAGTCGCGGAGATGGCTCTCGCCTACCGGGCGAAGGCACAGGGCGACCTCCGGCACTCCCCACCCTCACACTTGTGAGGGTGGGGTCAGTCGGTGGAGAGGGCTTCGAGGAGGTCGCCGACTTGGGGGTCGGGCAGGGCGCGGGCGACGTCGGCCTGGGCGACGATGCCGACCAGGCGGTGGCCGTCGATGACGGGAAGCCGCCGTACCTTGTGCTCGCTCATCGTGCGCAGGATCTCGGCCGCGTCGTCGTCCGCGCCGATCGTCACCGCTTCGCCGTGAGCCAGTTCGCCCGCCTTGACCTGAGCGGGGTCCTTGCCGACGCCGAGGACCTTCACGACGATGTCGCGGTCGGTGAGCATGCCCTTGAGCCGGTCGTCCGTCCCGCAGATCGGCATCGCGCCGACGCCCATCTGTGTCATCTCCTTCGCGGCCTCGAGGACCGTCTCCTCGGCGCCGATGCACTCGGCGTCCGTCATGATCTCGCGAGCCGTCGTCATCCGGCTGCTCCCTTCAATGGGTGGTCGGGCCCTGGCCGCGTCGGGGATCGCGACAGGGGTGTTCGAAGAGGGACGTGGCGTGTGCCCCTTGGGCGCACGCCAGGGGTCAGTAGTCCCCGTCTGCCAGGTAGCGGAAGGAATGCGCCGTCTTCGTCGGCAGGGGCGATGGTCATGGCGCGTATGCCGTCGGGGCGGGGCTTGAGGATGTGGGTGTCGGGCAGGTGTTGAAGTCACCGACGACGCTGACCGGGTCGGGAGGGGTGTCGGCGGGCAAGATGAAGGTGACCTGGGCATGGTCTTGGAGCTGCTTGCGTTCGAGCACGGAAGACTTTCCTGGCAGCCCGGGGGTGTATCGGTCATCCTGCGGCCGTCAGCAGCCGTCAGCAGCCGTCAGCGGCCGGGGGCTGCTGGACGGGGCCGAGCGGGCACCTGCCATCACCCGACCGGCACCGTGACTCCGACGAAGACGCTCACTCACGCTGCACCTGAGGCGTGGCGTACCGGGGCCTCGTCTTACGTCGGCATTTGGTTCCGGCAGCAGATCGCCTGCGCCCCGCCGTCACCGCCGCCACCCCTCAAACGCCGGACGATCTCGTACAGGTCCGGGGCTTCCTCCAAGCCGATCCGGCCGGGATCTGCGCCCCTCTCGACGAGCTGCTGTCCAAGCAGCTGCTTGTCGCGGACGGTGCGGACCTTCGCCCCATGGATGCAGGGCGTCACCTGTCGGTCTCACTGGGCCGTCGGTCACAGCCTTCGCCGGGATGGGGCCGCACGGACCGGCTCGGCCCCAGTGGCGCGGTGGGATGCCACAGCGTCCCGCAGCGTGCGGCGCAGCAGGCAGGTAGGCCCGGAGCGGGGCTCCCCGAGCCCGTCAGGTTGTCGGCCGTGGTGGGGATTGTTGAGCGGCTGGTGCCGGATGAGTTGTGGGTACTGTTCCAGCGGGTGGTCCCGGGGGCGCCGTCGAGGCCTTAGACCGTGTCCTATGTGGTGAGGCGGGCGAGTCGCTTGTAGCAGCACAGGGCAGCGGCGAGTCCGAGGAAGGCGAGGTAGTTGCGGGGGTGGCGTTCGTATCGGTGGTTGAGGCGGCGGTAGCCGGTCAGCCAGGACATGGTCCGCTCGATCACTCACCGCCGACGCCCTAATCGTTCGCTCGATTCGATGCCCTTGCGGGCGATGCGGACGCCGATCCGTTTGCCGCGAAGCCATTTCCGCAGTTCAGGTATGTCGTAGGCCTTATCAGCGTGCAGTTTCCGGGGTTTGAAGTC